>NZ_JCBCCK010000028.1:0-11793 GCF_059864935.1 Planktosalinus sp. | reverse complement strand
GCTTTTTGTGAGCCGCAACTTCAAAACCTTGAAAAGGAATTCAGGGTAGTCAAATTAATAGAAGGCTACAGAAAAAGAGGCCATCTTTTCACACTGACAAACCCTGTTAGGGAAAGAAGAAAGTATGAACCTAAACTGGATCTTGAAAATTTTGGGTTATCTGAAAGCGATTTGGACACTGTTTTTAATGCCGGAGAACTCATTGGTAGAGGACCTACAATCCTTAGAAATATAATTGATCACCTTTCAAAGGTGTATTGTCAGTCTATTGGAGTAGAATACAATTATGTTCGTAACCCTCGTGAAGCACAATGGATACAGGATTGGATACACAAAGATGATAATCAACCAAAGTTTACCCCGGATCAAAAAACATACATCTTAAAGAAACTAAATGAAGCCGTAGCTTTTGAGTCGTTTTTACATACAAAATATGTTGGCCAAAAGCGTTTTTCTCTTGAAGGCGGCGAAAGTTTTATTCCTGCTGTTGACGCCATCATTGAAAAAGCAGCGGAAATGGGCGTTGAACAATTTGTAATGGGAATGGCCCACCGTGGTCGTTTGAACACCCTCGTTAATATTTTCGGCAAAAACGCCAAAGATATTTTCAGCGAGTTTGACGGAAAAGATTATGAGCAAGAAGCTTTTGACGGCGATGTAAAATACCATTTGGGGTGGACCTCACACCGTGAAACCAATTCCGGAAAAAAAATCAACATCAATCTGGCTCCCAACCCATCCCATTTGGAAACTGTGGGTGCAGTTGTTCAGGGAATTGTCCGGGCAAAACAAGACCGCCACTTTAAAGGCGACCTTCAAAAGGTACTGCCAATAGTTGTTCACGGAGATGCAGCAATAGCCGGTCAGGGAATCGTTTATGAAATTGTTCAGATGGCAAAACTCGACGGATACAAAACCGGTGGTACCATTCACATTGTAATCAACAATCAGGTGGGCTTTACTACAAACTACCTCGATGGTCGTTCTTCTACATATTGTACCGATGTTGCCAAGGTAACCCAATCACCGGCTTTGCACGTTAATGCAGACGATGTGGAGGCTGTTGTTCATGCTGTGACATTTGCACTTGAATACCGTATGGCATTTGGAAGTGATGTTTTTATAGACCTTTTAGGTTACCGTAAATACGGCCACAATGAAGGCGACGAACCGCGATTCACCCAGCCTAAACTCTACAAGGCCATTGCAAAACATAGAAACCCCAGAGACATTTATGCTGAAAAACTCATCAAGGAAGGGGTCATTGATGAAAAATTTATTCCGCAAATCGAGGAAGAATACAAAAACCATCTGGAAAAAAAACTTGAAATTTCGCGAAAGCAGGAAAAAACCATTGTCACACCATTTATGCAGGATGAATGGGAAGGGTTTGAATCTGCAGACAGTGCTAAAATGAGAAAAGAAGCCGATACTTCTTTTGATTTGAAAAAACTGGACAAAGTTGCAAAAGCGATAACCCAGCTTCCTAAAGACAAGAAGTTTATCAGAAAAATTGAGCGACTCATTGAATCCAGGGAAGCCATGTATTTTAAAGATAACAAACTGGATTGGGCAATGGGAGAACTATTGGCTTATGGAACACTTTTAGCCGAAGGTTTTGATGTGCGCTTTAGTGGACAAGACGTCGAGCGAGGAACATTTTCTCACAGACACGCAGTCATTAAAGTCGAAGACAGTGAAGAAGAACTAATACTCCACAACCATATACAAGAAAAACAAGGAGAATTTTATATCTACAACTCGTTGCTTTCAGAATATGGGGTTGTTGGTTTTGATTACGGCTATGCAATGGCAAACCCAAACACTTTAACTATTTGGGAAGCGCAGTTTGGAGACTTCAGTAACGGCGCTCAAATAATGATTGACCAATACATCTCTGCTGCCGAAGACAAATGGAAACTTCAGAACGGACTTGTGATGTTATTGCCTCACGGTTATGAAGGACAAGGAGCTGAACACAGTTCTGCCAGAATGGAACGTTATCTGCAACTTTGTGCGCGCGACAATATGTTTGTAGCTGATGTTACCACACCTGCCAACTTGTTTCACCTGCTTCGCAGACAACTAAAAACCAATTACAGAAAACCATTAATTGTTTTTACACCTAAGAGTTTGTTGCGTCATCCCAAGGTACTTTCTTCAAAAGAAGAAATGGCGCAAGGTAGTTTTCAGGAAGTTATCGATGATACCATAGCTGATGTCAAAAAAATAAAATCACTAGTGTTTTGTACCGGAAAATTCTATTATGATCTCCTGGAAACTAAGGAAGAGTTGAAACGGGAAGATGTTGCTTTGGTGAGAATTGAACAATTGTTCCCCTTACCAAAAGACAAAATGCGCGAGCTTATAAAAAAATACAAAAACGCCGATGACATCGTATGGGCACAAGAAGAACCCAAAAACATGGGTGCTTACAGCTTTTTAATGATGCACTTTGAAGAAGCCAGAAAATTAAGAATTTGCAGCCGAAAAATGTATAGTGCACCCGCTGCCGGAAGTACTGTTAGATCTAAAAACAGGCATCAAAAAGTGATTGAAAGCGTATTTGATAAATCATTAACTTTAGAGGATTAAAAAGTGAATTTACGTTCTGATAGAAAATGGAAGTTCAGAAAATTCAAAATAAAACCTATACCGTAAGGAATCAAAGTGTGATGCTGGATTTTGATTTGGCAGCTCTTTATGATGTGGAAACCCGTGTACTTAAGCAAAGTGTAAGAAGAAATTTAGACAGGTTTCCCGAAGATTTTATGTTTGAAATAACAAAGGAGGTATGGAAAGAGGTTATCACAATTTGTGATAACCTTCCTGAAAACATAAAATTCAGCCCTGCAACACCTTTCGCATTTACAGAACGGGAGTCGCTATGCTGTCAAGTGTTTTAAGGAGCAAAAAGGCCATTGCTATTAACATTTCCATCATGCGGCATTTGTTTTTATCAGGCAATATGCATTGAATTATAAAGATTTAAACGAAAAGCTCAATAAGCTGGAAAATAAATACAATAAACAGTTTAAAGAAGTTTCAGAAGCTATTAGGTTTTTAATAACAAAGGAATTAAGCGAGATAGAAAAAGCAGAACGTAAAAAAATTGGTTTTAAATAAAATTATCAAAAGATGATATTAGAAATGAAAGTTCCCTCACCGGGAGAATCCATTACCGAAGTAGAAATAGCACAATGGCTGGTAGCCGATGGCGATTATGTTGAAAAAGACCAGGCCATAGCCGAAGTAGATAGCGACAAAGCCACACTGGAGCTTCCTGCCGAAGCCAGTGGCATCATTACGCTTAAAGCGGAAGAAGGTGATGCTGTTGCCGTGGGCGAAGTAGTATGTTTAATAGACACTGCCGCTGAAAAACCGGAAGGAACTGAAAAGGAAGTTGAAACCTATAAAAACCCCGGTGACGAAGGGTCTAATGACGATGATGATGCATCCAAAAGATTAGACAGAGAAGCTGCCAAATCTGAGAAAACCAATGAAAAAGCAGCTCCAGTAACTGAAAAAATTGAAAGTTCAGATAAAGTCACCCCTCTTTCACAGGAGAAGGGTGAGACCAGTTATGCTAAAGGAACCCCTTCCCCGGCTGCTAAAAAAGTACTTGATGAAAAAGGAATTTCTCCAAATGATATCGTAGGTACCGGTCGTGATGGACGTATCATCAAAGAAGACGCACAACAAGCCAACAAAGCTTCAATGGGAACCCCGGGGCACGGAAAACGCGGAGAAGAACGCAAAAAACTGTCCATGCTTCGCCGCAAAGTGGCAGAACGCCTGGTGAGTGCTAAAAACGAAACAGCTATGTTGACCACGTTCAACGAAGTGGATATGACAGCTATTTTTGCTTTACGCGAACAATACAAAGAAGAATTTAAAAACAAGCACAATGTAGGTCTGGGCTTTATGTCTTTCTTTACTATGGCAGTGGTCCGTGCACTCGATATGTATCCCGATGTCAACTCCATGATAGACGGCGACTATAAAATTACTTATGATTATAAAGACATCAGCATTGCGGTTTCAGGACCTAAAGGATTGATGGTTCCTGTAATCAGAAATGCAGAAAACCTGTCTTTCAGAGGTGTGGAAAATGAAGTTAAACGATTAGCCATTCGCGCCAGAGAAGGTGAAATAACAGTAGATGAAATGACCGGAGGAACCTTTACTATTACAAACGGTGGTGTATTTGGCTCCATGCTTTCTACACCCATCATCAATCCTCCTCAAAGTGCCATATTAGGAATGCACAACATTGTTGATCGCGCCATTGTGAAAGACGGCGGCATCATCGTTGCTCCGGTAATGTATGTTGCATTGTCTTATGACCACCGCATCATCGACGGCAAGGAATCTGTTGGATTTCTTGTAGCTATAAAAGAAGCCCTTGAAAACCCTGAAGAACTGTTGATGAACAATGATGTGAAAAAAGCCTTGGAGCTATAAATAACCGTAAAATCGATTATTCCATTCTTCAATTTTTTTTTCTAAATCATATTTATAAAACCCGAAAAGGCATTCTTTTCGGGTTTTTTGTTATTTATATGAATTAAATTCTTCATTATGAAAAAGTCCATCCCCCTTCTTTTGCTTCTTTCAATTATTTTAACTTGCTGTAAAAACTCTACGGGAAAAGAAACATCAGCTAAAACTCAAACCCAAAACGACCTGATACTGGTAGCCAATAAAACTGGCAACTCTTTACACATTATCGATGTAAAAACCCCAGAAACATTGCACATTCTTGAAACAGGTCTTGAACCTCATGAAGTTGAAATTACGGCTGACAGTAAGATAGCCGTTGTGACCAATTATGGAAATCGTGAAAATCCCGGAAATACCCTTTCAGTATACGACCTTTCGGAATTCAAATTGATAAATACAATCGATTTGGGAGAACACACCCGTCCGCATGGCATTCAGGCTTTTGGCGAAAACAATAAAATGCTCGTTACTACCGAAGGCTCCAATAGTTTACTGCTGGTCAATATAGAAACCGGAACTATTGAAAAAGCAATCAATACCGGTCAAACCGTTTCTCATATGGTCGCCGCTACTCCCGATTTAAAAAAAGCATTTGTGCCCAGCATCAGCACCGGAAATCTCACTGTGATTGATTTGGAAAAAGAGGAAGTCGTTCAGCAACTGTATTCCGGCAAAGGTGCAGAGGGAATTGACATTTCTCCGGACGGTAAAGAAGTTTGGGTGAGTAACCGTGATGATAACACCTTAGCAGTTTTTGACACATCCACTTTGGAATTGACACATACCATCGCATGTGAAGATTTTCCCATACGATTAAAATTCACCCCCGATGGCAAAAAAGTACTGGTGAGTAACGCACGCACAGGTGATGTGGCTATTTTTGACGCCAAAGATAAAATGCTTTTGGCCAACGTAAAAATGGATGTTCCCTTACCCGATGAAGTGGATGACGAGCGCTATTTTTCAAGGGAGTTTGAAGGCAGTTCCATCCCCATTGGCATCGTGGTTCCAAGCAATACTAAAGCTTATGTTGCCAATACCAATGCAGATTTGGTGAGTGAAATAGACTTGGAAACTTTCACTATCAAACGTCATTTTCCAACGGGCAAACAACCGGATGGAATTAATTTTGTCAGCAAATAGATAGGTAAAGATGATTATTAAGTCGCTTTCCTAAAAAACATTTAACGTCTTACTCCATTTCTCTTTTAAATTGTTTTTAGTTTTAAACATCTAATAAGGGCTACTTTTTATACTATATCTGCATGTTTTGATTCAGCCAAAATGACTAAAATCAGTTTTTTTTTGGGTTACAAACGATACCTTGCGCACAAAACCCAAAAATATGATATCAAATGCCTTGTTAAACCCTGAAAGTATAGTTGTTGTGGGTGGCTCCAATGACATTTCAAAACCCGGCGGGAAAGTACTTCACAATATCATAAAACACGGTTACAAAGGGCGTTTACTTGGCGTTAACCCTAAAGAAACTTCCATACAAGGTGTTCCCTGCTTTTCTTCTTGTGAAGAACTGCCCAATGTAGACCTCGCTATTATTGCAGTAGCCTCAAAATATGTTGAAGAAACCATTCATATTTTAGTTAATCAAAAAAACTGTAAAACCTTTATTTTGTTTTCGGCGGGCTTCAGTGAAACGGGTATTGAAGGAAAAGCCCTCGAACAAAGATGTGTCAAAATGATACAACAAGTTGGGGGTACTTTAATAGGCCCAAATTGCATCGGTATTATAACAGAGCATTACAAAGGTGTGTTTGCCGGTCCTATACCTGAATATGACCTCATGGGCTGCGACTTTGTTTCTGAATCGGGGGCTACTTTGGTTTATATATTGGAAATGGCCATGCCACGCGGGTTAAAATTCAGGGATATTTTTTCCATTGGAAACAGTGCACAAATTGGCGTTGAAGACATCCTCGAGTACTGGGACAACACTTTTGATGCAGAAAAAAGTTCCAAAATCAAATTACTCTATATGGAAAAAGTGTCCCATCCTGAAAGGTTTTTAAAACATGCCCGCTCTTTAGTCGCAAAGGGATGCCGGATTGCAGCCATCAAATCGGGAGCAACAGATGCAGGTTCCAGGGCAGTTTCTTCACATACAGGATCACTTTCAGGTTCCAATATTGCAGTGAGTGCGCTTTTTAGGAAAGCAGGGGTGATACGTTGTTTTAGTCGTGTAGAACTTGTGTATATGGCCTGTGTTTTTACCTATGACGCTTTTGAAGGAAAGAACATTGCAGTGATTACCCATGCGGGCGGACCGGGAGTGATGCTCACAGATACCCTGATTAAAGGTGGCTTGAACGTTCCAAAAATTGAAGGTCCTTACGCCGATGCTTTACTGGCCGAATTACACCCCGGCTCTTCAGTTTCCAATCCCATTGATTTTTTGGCTACAGGTACCGCCGAACAACTGGGAAAAATACTTGATTATGTAGAAAACTCATTTGAACATATCGATGCTTCTGCAGTGGTATTTGGCACAACAGGTATGTGGAAAGTAGATGATGTTTACAAGGTGTTGCACGAAAAAATGAAAACTTGTAAAAAACCCATTTACCCTGTTTTACCTTCTATCATCCAGGCAGCTGAAGAAGTCAGCCGGTTTCATGCTATGGGTCATGTTAATTTTACTGATGAAGTGAGTTTTGGATATGTGCTTTCGAGAGCTTGCAAAATGCAAAAACCTTTTCCAACCCCCATTTTACCAAAAGTGGACGTTCAAAGCATCCGCCGGGTAATCGAAAATGCGGGTGAAGGATACTTAAGTCCTTCAGATATTGAGAAATTATTCCTGGCCGCAAACATTCCTATGGCAAAACAAAAAACGGTTAATACCATTCCGGAAGCGATTGCCGCAGGTGTATTTCTTCATTTTCCATTGGTTATGAAAGTAAATGGCCCTGTCCATAAATCTGATCTAAACGGGGTGAAGTTGAACATCAATACCAATGATGAAATTGCAACAGCTTTTAATGAATTGATGGCCATAAGGGGTGCCGATTCTGTTTTGATGCAAGAGCAAAAATCCGGAGTCGAGGTCTTTATTGGTGCCTCCAGGGAAGACCCCTTTGGACATTTATTATTCTGTGGCCTTGGAGGAATTTTTATTGAAGTTTTCAAAGATGTGAAATCTGCCCTTGCCCCAGTGGGAAGAGATGAGGCCATGTCGATGATCAGGCAATTAAAATCATACCCCATTATTCAAGGCACAAGAGGAAAAGAAGGTGTGAATGAAGCACTTTTTACAGAAGCCATAGTAAATCTTTCGGCTTTACTTCAGTGTGCCCCCGAAATTAAGGAACTGGATATTAATCCTCTAATGGGTAGTGCCCAAAATGTCGTTGCTGTTGATGCCAGAATATTGGTTTCTGAATAAATGGTTGAAATGTTTTGTTAGATGTTAAATCAAAAAAAAACCACAACTGTTTACTTATATTGCCATTTTATTCAGAACAGTTTATTAATTCAAATTCCTTTTCTCAATAAAAAACCGTTTTAAAAGTTCGGAAGCTTCTTGGGCTAAGACACCGCCTTCCATTTTGGTTTTGGGGTGGAGTTGTGTGCCCATTGTGATACAACCCCGTTGCTCATCCCTTGCTCCATACACGATGCGGTCAATCTGGCTCCAGGCAAGTGCCCCCGCACACATTTGGCAGGGTTCGATAGTGACATAAAGTGTGCATTTTTTGAGGTATTTTCCGCCCAGATAATCTGCAGCGGCGGTAATGGCCTGCATTTCGGCATGGGCAGTAACATCATTTAGGGTTTCGGTGAGATTGTATGCACGGGCTATGATTTTATTTTCAACGACAATCACGGCACCAATTGGTATTTCGCCTTTAGCGAAAGCGTTTTCAGCCTCCTGTAAAGCACGTTTCATGAAATAAGTATCGTTAAAAGGCTCAATCATTGAACTATTTCAAATTTTACATTTCAAAATTGTTATTTGTAATTGGGTATATAGTTAATTGTGACTTTCATCACACCCATCACGCAATCTTATATCTATTGTCTAAAGTCTCACTTCTAATAACCCCAAAAATACAACTTCAATTGTTTACTTTTGCAGTATGGCAGCATCTTTATTAGACGAAATCCGGTTTCCGGAAGACTTACGCAAACTTTCCCTTGGCCAATTACCACAACTTGCTAAAGAGTTGCGCCGGTTTATTATCGATATCGTCGCCACGAAAGAGGGTCATTTGGGTGCGAGTCTGGGTGTTGTGGAATTAACCATTGCACTGCATTATGTATTTAACACTCCTGAAGATTTACTGGTTTGGGATGTGGGTCATCAGGCATATGGGCACAAAATCCTTACCGGTAGAAAAGATAAATTTCACACCAACCGTAGATTGGATGGCATTTCCGGTTTTCCTAAAAGGGATGAAAGCATATTTGACACTTTTGGCGTTGGACATAGTTCGACAGCAATTTCTGCGGCATTGGGAATGGCCATTGCTGCCCAACTTAACGGAAACACACAGCGGCAACACATCGCTGTGGTGGGTGATGCTTCCATAGCATCGGGGATGGCATTTGAAGGCTTAAATCACGCAGGTGTCACCAACACCAATTTATTGGTTATTTTAAACGACAATGCAATTGGCATCGACCCCAGCGTGGGTGCTTTGAAAGAATACCTCACTAAAGCCACTCTCAAGAAAACGCCCAATCAGGACAATATTTTTGAAGCATTAAATTTTGATTATTCAGGCCCGATAGATGGACACAACCTATTGGAATTGGTTCAGGAATTTGAGCGATTGAAAAAAGTTCCGGGGCCTAAACTGCTCCACATCATAACCAAAAAAGGCAAAGGCCTGCGTCAAGCAGAAGAAGATCAGGTAAGGTATCACGCCCCCGGAAAATTCAACAAAGATACAGGCGATTTACTTCCTAAATCCGCAGTGCTACAACCACCCAAATTTCAGGATGTTTTTGGAATAACGATGGTAGAACTGGCAGAGCAAAACCCAAAAATCATAGGAATAACTCCCGCTATGCCCACTGGAAGTTCGTTGAAATATATGATGGACAAATTTCCGGCAAGGGCATTTGATGTGGGCATTGCAGAGCAACACGCCGTGACTTTTGCTGCCGGGCTGGTAACTCAAGGGATGATTGTTTTTTGTAACATTTACTCCACCTTTTTGCAGCGCGCTTACGATCAGGTCATTCACGATGTGTGCTTGCAAAAGCTTTCGGTAATATTTTGTCTGGATCGTGCCGGAATTGTAGGAGAAGACGGCGCCACACATCACGGTATTTTTGATTTGGCTTATTTGCGGTGCATTCCCAATTTGATTGTTTTCGCTCCGCGAAATGAAATTGAATTACGCAATATAATGTACACTGCCTCATTGGGGCTTGAACAGCCCATCGCCATCAGATACCCGCGTGGAAGAGGCAGAATAATAGACTGGAAACAATCTTTTTCAAAAGTGGAAATCGGGAAAGGAGAATGCATAAGGGAGGGAAAAGGAATTGCTTTGCTTTCGGCGGGATCTATAATCAACAACGTTTTGGATGCTTTAGAAGATAATCACATTAAAGATATTGCCGTGTATGATATGCGTTTTATAAAACCTTTGGATGAAGAGTTGTTACACCGTGTTTTCAAAAAACATCAAACCATAGTGACTATTGAAGATGGAGTTAAATCCGGCGGTTTTGGAAGTGCTGTTCTGGAATTTGCTGCTCTACATCAACACAAAAATGACCTGCATATTTTAGGTATCCCGGACCAATTCCCGGAGCAAGGTACTGTTGAAGAACTTCAAGATTTATGCGACCTTTCGCCAAAAAAATTAGCTGAGTTTATTAAATCGCTACAATAAAAAAAAGACTGCCATCGCTGACAGTCTTTTAAAAATTCAAAATAAGCTTATTATTTATCTGATGATAAGTTTAGCATTGTGAGTATAATTCTCACCTTTTATTTTAACAATATATACTCCTGCTCTAAGATTACCTGCCTTTATACTTACAGTTCCATTCATGATCACATCCTGATTGAAAACCATTCTTCCATTGATATCATAGATTGAAACAGTGCTCTGTCCCATATCCTCTCTTGATACAATGTGCACATCACCTTGTGATGGATTGGGGTAAATCATAAAGTTGTTTAATGATTGTCCTTGAGTACCAAGTAAGCAATCTTCAGGCACATCAAATGCTTCCACCTGGTCAAAACGGTTGTTTGAACTTCCCTGACTGGCACTTAATCCTAATCCTCTTCTTGCAAAAGCATTCCATATTAAACAACGATTAGCACCTCCGTTTGCTAGAAGATCAGCTTGAAGTATTGCATCGCGACCGTTTACAAAACCGGGGCTACAGGGTTGAAGTTTTAGTGCATCAACTACAAGTTGAAGTGCTATATTGTTTCCCCCTGTGCCTTCATAAATGTCCGGATCAAAACCATAAACATCAATGAGGTCCCAGGTAAGGTCCCAAAGCATAGTTGCCCAAACAAAACCAATACCGTGAGGCCGTGAAAGTCCCGGATTATTTGTTGCTCCATAGGTGAAATTATTAATTGCAAAATTTGTACTGTAAGGCGCAGGCCTTATTCCATTACCGTTAATGGATTGACCTCTAACAAAAGTTCCAATTCCTTTACGTTGATCTGGGGTGTCTCCCACCTTCATTGTTAAAATTAATCCAAAATAATCGCTCCATCCCTCACCCATTTGTTCATCGTTTTGAAGACACCCACTGATGAATGCACCTCCGGTGAGACGATTAGAAATTCCGTGTCCATATTCATGGGTTATGATTCCATTATCAAGGGTTCCGTCAATCATAAATGGGCCTGTTTCTTCAATCGTGGCATTTATGGTTTGACCGGCAATTAGTGCTGCTATGATAGCTTCACCATTATTCTGGACAATCATTAAGGCCGGTATGGTTACCTGATTCCCTACGTCGCCGGGTCCCATTGCGATGGGGTCTCCTGAAACATTGTTGGTAACTATCACAGCAACAGCCCCTTGATTTTGTGCTGCAAGCACTTTATATCCAAATTGACAGGTTCCCCTTCTTATAACGGCAATTTTTCCAGCAATGGCTGAACCATTGGTAATGTTATCACAAGCGTCATAGGGATCTGTAGAAACGCCTGCGTTATCGTCTGTTACTAAAACCAAATCGGCTGTAATGGCCGGATTAGGTAATCCGGGACCAAATGTGGCACCAATCCCTATATAAGAACCTGCAAGTGGACCGTTATTTATAGTTAAAGGTTGTCCAGGAGGACCC
>NZ_JCBCCK010000508.1:0-2020 GCF_059864935.1 Planktosalinus sp. | reverse complement strand
TACAGGCAAACAGAAAATAGAAATTTTTCATGACAGAACGGTTTTAGGTTATGTTTAATATATTCACTAAAAGCGTATTAAATATATAGGATGAATTATTAATATCCAAGTATTTAGGTCATTATTTGTCAGTTCAATACTCCCGGTCTTCACATAGGCTGTTTGTTACTTGCTAAAATAGAACTCAAAAATTTATACCATAAAAAAAGCTGCCCTTTCGGACAGCTCCTTTATTAAAAATAAATTTAAAGTGTAACCTATTGAAAGATTACTTTTTAATTAATTTATAGATTCCAACTTTTCCGGTTGAAGTTGTGACATACATTAAGTATGGACCTGATGCAAAGTTTGAAACATCGATTTGAGTCTTTGTGTTTCTTACTCTTTGTTCAATCAACTTCTGACCGGTCAAACTGTAGATTACAACTTTTTCAATTTCAATTTGAGCAGTGATATTTACCACATCAACCATTGGGTTTGGATAAAAAGCAACACTGTTCAAGCCAAAGTCATTTACACTTAAAACATCAGTAGTAAATGCAAACGGCCCTTCCCAATCGCTCAATCCGTCAGAGTCACAATTGGTCCTAACATAGAAGTCATAATTGGTGTCTTCATCAAGACCCATTACAATAACTGAAGTAACACCTGTTGCAACAGTTCCGGAAGTCACGGCAGGGTCAACCAAAGGATTATCTCCGGCGTTGAATACCGCCCATTCATAACCGTTAGTTTCTGTTGCAGAAGCTGTCCAAGAGAATTCAGCAGTCGTAGCTTCTACATTAACCTGAGTTACATCAGTTGGCATTTCACAAACTGAATTAGTAGTAACTGCTATCATTAATGGGTTACTAATGAACATTGTGATCGCATCACAAACGCTAACGAGATACAAATCATAATCAGTATCTGGTGTAAGACCTGTAATCATGGCTGAAGTGGATGTAGCTCCGGAAACATAATCATCATCTACCGATGGGTCAACCAAAGGATCGTCGCCTGAGTTCATCAATCTCCAGAAATAACCCTCCACATTACTTATGTCAGTAGGAGGTGTCCAGGAAAAATCAATAGTTGTATCGCTAACACTATCTAAAGTCAGTGCTGATGGCATTTGACATATAGATGTAGTGGATACCGCAATCATAATGTGGTCACTAATAAATCCTGAGGTTACATCACAAACGGTAACTAAATACAAGTCGTAATTTGTTTCAGCTGTAAGGCCTGTAATTATTGCTGAAGAGGATGTTGCACCAGGAACAAAACCTACATCAACCGGTAAGTCAACCAGCGGGTCATCACCAGAGTTCATCAAGTACCAGGAATAACCATCCACACCACTGTTATTTGCTGGTATAGTCCAGGAGAAATTAATAGTAGTATCAGTAACATTATCTATGGTCAATGCAGATGGCATTTCACATTCAGTTGCGTCATAAGCTGATATTAGGAATTCACCTTCGTCAAGGTCATAACCCCAAACTCTTACCAATAAAATTTCGCCGGGAGTAAGTCCTGTTAATTCCAGAAGTGAGAAAAATCCGATTCCTCCATCAGCATTACAGGCAATAGAGGTTATGTTTCCACAAGTACCTGAATAAATCTGTAAGCCGGTATCATTCATTCCGGGGTCACTGTTTGTTTTTGTTTCTATTGTAAGTGCACCTGAAATAGGTACTTCTACGGTATACCACACGTCTTTACCATTAATATTAAAATTGAAATAGTCACAAGTTGGATATGGATCGTTTGGATTGTGTGTGGCACCTAGATTGGTACCCACAACCTGATAATCTGGAAAACTTACACCTACTGTCAGCATTATTGCGTCTGTACATTCATCATTTACCGGTACTGGTACCGGAGTTGAGTCTGTCAGTACATTTAATGGGCCTGCAAGACTACTTTCTATACCCGCAATACATAATGTTGATACATAGAAGTCATAAATTGTTCCTGCAGTCAGACCTGAAACTGCAACTGTTGTAATACCTGTTGCAACACTTCCGCTTTGAAC
>NZ_JCBCCK010000127.1:0-5267 GCF_059864935.1 Planktosalinus sp. | reverse complement strand
TTGTTCAAAAGCGCGGGATTGAAATCGTTTTGCGTCAGGATTTCCTGATTGAGCTTCGACCCAAATGCCATCAACGGATTGGTAGTGGTCATCCCGGTATGAGAGGCGGTGATGTTGGGCAGGAACACCGCATTGGTTTGCCGGTAGTCGGCACGCGCCTGCAGGAATTCCTGTTCGGTGATTTTAATATGGCGGTTGTTCTCCAGCACGCTGTTTACAGCTTGTTCTTTGGAGAGCGGTTTTTGCTCCTGGGCAAGAAGCAATCCTGTGCTTACTATGGATAAAAGTACTACTAGTGTTTTCTTCATCGTTGTTCTCAATTTGACAGGGCAAAAGTAAGCTGTCAAACAAGGTGGGTCAGTAACTTTTGTTACCGAGGGGAGATACCTGTAAATCGGGTATGAAATATATTTGAATTGAGATCATTCACTGAAAACAGTACTGCACAGATACTAGCATGCTAACACTACAGTAATGTTATTCCAATGAAGCAACATCTGCTTTCAATTGCTTAATTAAAGGGTTGAAGCAGAAGGTTTTCTGCATTAGAGCTTTTTGCCAAATTGTAAAGTAAGTTAAACTAATGAAGCTTGATGGGAGGATGGAGCCTATTTTAGAGAAGTAAAAACCACCACAAGCCATTAGAATATAATTCCTCGTGGTGGGTACTGTTGAATATTTAAGCCTTTATCAATATTTCACTATCCAAGTGGACTTTGGTTTTAATTGAATTAGTGATCAAACAGGCTGCTTCTGATTTATTCAAAATACGTTCGGCACGTTCTTTTTTTGATTCGTCATCTAGTATCAAACGAGCCTTTAAGTGCACTTCTGTCATTAAGAACTTACCCTCTGCTTTATCCAAAATCCCTTCTGCATCGCAGTCAAAACCTTTAAAATCTAATTTAGAGTATTCTGCTATGGCTAAAAAAGTAGTCATAAACAACTTAACACCGAAGCGGTATATAAATGTTCAGGCGACCAAATTCCGGGGACGCCTTTATCAAATTCGGGGGGTGTTGCTACTTCAATTTTGGTTGGCAATTCAGGAGATTCCATAATTCCTTTTCTGCCTTCGTTCCATTTTAAGGAAATGTTATAACAGTGTTTGTCCATTATAAGGTTAATACAGATTTAAATATTTGCTAAAACGCGTTCCAATTTGTCATTTACTTCTTTGGCATGTACTTCAAGAGCAGGATTACCAACTACGCCCATTGCGGCGAGAGAGTCGATAATCGCTACTTCTATTTCGCCTGACTCCAACTGACGAAGTGTGACATTACAGGGCAACATGGTGCTGATGGTGGGTTCTACACTCAGCACTTTATCGGCATAAACCGGATTGCAAGCCCCCAGAATGACATGAGGCAAATAGGTTTTATCGAGCTTTTTTTTCATAGTTGCCTGGATATCAATTTCAGTTAAGATTCCAAAGCCTTCTTTTTTCAGTTCTTCTTCAACCTTTGGGCGCAACGCATCAAGTGTTACGTTTTTAAATCTTTTTGATAGGTAATACTTCATAACTTTATGGTTTTATTGTTTTCCGAAATATACTAAACAAAATCAACGGTTTAGTGATGTTTGTTACACAAAGGAACAAGTTCCCCCGGAATGAAACTAAATAAAATACCGTCTTTCGTGCTTTATGCATAATCTGTAAAAGGGCTATTGATTTAACAGCCTTTTATCCACAGGAGCTACTGCTCTTTATTTCAACAAAAGCATTGTGTTCTTTTCCGGGTTCAATCTTTACTTTTTTAGTAAAATGTATTTTTTAAACTACCATAAGTTCATTACAATCCGATTGAAAGCAAAAAAGAAAAACGCAAACCTTCTTTTCCGTGAAACAGGTTGAAGGTGCCTGTAATACTCTCTGCACCGGTAATCCAAAAACCGCCTCCATAACTACTGTGCCAGGTGTTTGAATCTTCAAAAGGCATCCAGACCCTGCCGCCGTCATAACCGCCCAAAACGCCTATTTGCAAAGGAACCAACCCTGTTCTAAAGCCGGTAAATGCATATCTTAAATCGGCACCGGTGACTAAAGATGATTTCCCGCTAAAACGTTCGTTGCGGTAAGCACGTAAACCTGTACTCCCACCAAGTTGTGCGGCCTGATAAAATTCAAAAGCATCACCAAAGCGCAATTGAGTGGCCATTTTTGTGTGCAGTACTAGCTTTTTATTGGCCGTCAAGGAATTGAAAAATGCTAAGGAGGCATCCAGGTATCCAAAAAGGGCTTCAGTCGTTTCTATATTTGTGGTACCCCCGGCCCGGACATTAAAAGTCATCCCCTGAGAAGGATTTAATTTGTTGTTGTAATTCTCATAACTGAGTCCCGTCTCCAGGCTTGCAAAGTTTTTGCGTAACTCGATGTCCTGTGTTGTTGTGGCAATAAAACGTTCCGGTGAATTTTCAATTTCTATGGAAGCAAACGCTGTTTTAAAATAGTAGTTGACTCCTAAAAGATTATTTTGATTTAGAGAGAATTCACCACCCAGTTGACTGAGTCGCACCCGGTTGTAATCCATTCCCAATTGGCCATCAATATTGACCGTTTCATTGCCAAAGCCAAAGAAATTCTGCGCAAAATTTGGAGAGGTAAAATATGCGCCCACCCCCAGGTTCCATTTTCCTAAAACTTTGGCAAAGGTGCCGTCATACTTCAGGTCAAAACCGTTGGTGGCAAAATAATACCCGCCGGACAAATTGTGTTTTTCAGCAAAAGGATTGCGCTTAAACCCATGTTTGGTTAACGATCCCGAAAGGCCAATCAATATGCCGTCATCTGGGTTGTAGCCCATTTTAGGAAAGTAAGCTGTTTGATTTATCTTGAGCTTGTTCAGGTCATAGGTGTTGTTGTCATAATCGTCGCTAAAGGTGATTGAAGCCCCTTTGTTATTTACAATTGTATTGGGCAGTGATTTCCAGTCATAGATCTTGATGCGTTTTCCTTGCTGTATGTCATAACGATCATGACCGTGACCACCAATTATACGAATTAAAATGGGGTTCCGGGAGTTACCGGTGACTGTAAAAGTATCATCATCATCCAGGCCATATACCCATATTTCTTTGGTTTCCTTGCGGTAATAAGTTCGGTCTAACAGAAGGTCTGCACGTTCTCCTTTTTTATTTCTAAAAACCCTAATGCGTGTACTCCCATCCTGGAATCGCTCAATATCGATAAAATCATCTTTATTTGTGGCTGTAACTACCTGCAGTTGTGCAAACCATTGATAATATGTTTTTGCAATGGTCACCATGTTTCCTCTACGTGTTCGCAGCTTTTGTTTGATGTCTTCTGAAATTTCGTTTTGAACAGCCTTTGGCATTTTTTTAAAGGCATTCTCAATAACCTCATCAGTGAGTTGCTCTTGAATAATTGAAGCTTGATGAATCCATTCTTCTCTTGTAGCTCTTTGAATCAATGCTCTGTCTAGACGGCTTCCTGCAAGATTAAACCATTGGATGTCTTTTTTGTCAAGTGTTCCGTCATAGACGTGTAATTGTCTGGAAATGCCCAATAATGCTCTTATTGCATCCAAAAAGGCACCGTCAAAATTTGCAAAAACCTGATCCCGGTCTCTGGGTATGGGAAGAAAAATATCTTTTCCGTCTTGATCCTGATATTCTGCCCAGCGCCACTGGTCTGCATGCCGGTCCCAATCACCAATTAACATGTCAAAAAGCCGGGCTCTTATAAAAGTGCCTTCATCCAACCGGTTTTTCTCATTGCCCTGTAACTGTTTAAACAAATTCTCTGTACTTCTTATTTTGTCGGCCCCATCAAATAGTTCTTGTTTTTTATAAGCGTTGTGAGGGCGTTCCACAATCATATAAAGGGCATCACCATAGCCGTCATTGAATTTGCCAAGGGCTTTTTGTTTGGGCACATAATAGAGTTTTGGATTGGTGTGTAAAACATCAACCGCATCAGAAAGGGCGGGGATTACAAATGCACCATAGGGGTGTGCCGCAGTATAAAAATCATAGATCAGATCTTCTAAAAAGGTATTTTCAAAACCTTCGCTGACATCTATATCTTTCAAAATGGATTTTTGAAGAAACTGCAAGGCGCTTTTTTCAAGAGCCCGCATATTGTAGTGTTTGCCGTCTTTGTCAATGAGTCGCAATGATTTTGTCTGGTTTCCACCACCGGGTCTTACAGGCGTGAGCCCACCATACAAAGTGTCGAGTATGGCTACCGGAGCCTTCACTTTTGTGCTGTATATCTCGCGGTAGTGCTTTCCCCATAGGGTTTCAAAAAAAGCCGATTTTGTAGTTCTTGTGGAATCATATACCGCAGCTTCCCTAGTTTGTTGAAAATGCGCAGGTAAATCTGTAAAGTCTTTTTCAATTAGCGGTGGGTGTACTTCAGTTTCAAAAAGTACAACGGGTTGCTCATCTTTATAACCCAAATAACGAACCTGTGAACTTCCGTCTTCAAAAAGCTCCAATATAGCAAACCCTTGACCACCATAAGAAAAAAGGCCGTTATTTCCCAAAGCAGCTTCGCTTACTTTTGATGCCGAACCGGAAACAATTTGTTTAAAACCTTCTTCTTCTATGTACTGTAAGTTGTGTTCGTGACCTGAAATAAAAATGAGTCGCTCAGTATCCTTAGTTAAAATTTTTAAACGCTGCATTAAGTTGTGATACCGTGCATTTGACCTGTCCTGAGAGATTAATCCACCGGGTGTTCTCAATTGTAATATTACTGAAGACAAGATTGGCAATGGGAGCTTGTTTTGAAATGGAAAAAGATGCTTCTTCACCGGGTGTTTTCCTCCATGAATTCCATTGGTAAACATGGGGTGATGCATTGCAAAAAGTATGGTTTTTTGACTGTTTTTTTTGAGTTCACCGGCAATTTCACTAAAAAAGGCGTCCCGTGTTTTAATATCGCAATCACGGTTAATTGTTGGGTGTTTGTCCCAATCTGACAAAAACCATTGGGTGTCAACAATCAACAACTGAATTTCATCAGAAATGGATACACTTTCTATAGGGCAACCGGAAGAAGGCAAAAATGAAGTGCGTTCTAAATTATTTACAAAAGCCTCTTGCGCTGCAAGACCCGTTAGCCCCCCGGAGTACCAATCATGATTGCCGGGTATAAATATGAGTTGTTCTGCTTTGTCTTTAACCGTTTCAAACTGCTTATTTAAAGTGTATTCAGCGTTTTTACGCCGCGGGTGATCCCGGGGGGGCATCCCGTTTGGATAGATATTGTCTCCCAGAAACAAGACAATTTTATCTTT
>NZ_JCBCCK010000494.1:0-1460 GCF_059864935.1 Planktosalinus sp. | reverse complement strand
AGGTTTTAAAGGTAGTTCAATGTAGCTTTCCCTTCCGTTTGAGATGTTCCAAGAGTTTACTTCCTGGCCCAAAACGTTGTACATACGGGCACTCTTTACTGTTAATTGCTCAGTAGGGTTGTATATAACTACCTGATCGTTTTGACGATACACCACAATGTTATTGAGCATTTCTTGAGCATTCAGGTTGCTTTCTATATTGTGATTCTTAAAGCGCAGTGAAAAACGCGTATTGTGTTCACCTTTAGCCAAATTAACCAGATAATCACTTTTTCTTAGGTTGTGATAAATTTGTTTTTCGTTGTCATAGAGATAAACAGCTGTGTTTTCGCTCAGGTTTTCAATATGATCTACAGAAAATGTATATCTGCCTTGAAGTTCAGCCATTACGCCCAGGGGATATTTTTTATCTTCATTAAAATAGCCCACTCCCTGAATCAACAGTTTAGCATCAGGGTGCATAAAGTAGAACTGATTGGGGTCTGTTTTACGCAATATGGCGTCATAACCATAATCAATACCTTCAGTTGCTTTATCCTGCATAAAGCCTATGGCAATTTGATGCCTGTAGTTCTCTGCAGAAACCATATTTAAACGAATCCTAACAGGTCCTTCAAAAGCTCCTGTGTTTGAGTTAGTCCCATCAGGTATGCCAAACATTTGCATGCCATCAGTATCATTTTCTCTAACAAATGCCCGTTGGCTGTTTTTAAATATTATTGGAGAATCATTTTGAATTGTAATGTCTTCTCTTGCAGACACGAAGAATCCTTGACCTACAGGAATGTATCTTTGTGGAGTTCGAGAACTTTGAACACTATCATTATTTACCGCATTTACGGCTTCTATTGTTTCTCCTACTTTATTATATTTAGCATAGCCCCCTTTGTACATTGCCAACACATGGCTGTTTGTGGTTTCAAAATGGTCCCAAAATTCCAATGTCCCGTCTATAACTCCAATATTGTCATCAATAAACTGATCAGCATCCAAAGCTGAAGCATAAGGGTTTCCTAAAAGTGTAATTTGTCCGTCAGAAATAGTGTGTGAAATATCCCCGGTGAATGGGACACCGACAAAGGTATAATTTTGAAAATCACCTACAGCACCACTTCCTTTCATGGTATATCCTTGTCCGGCATTGAGCGTTGTACCGGGCATTATTTTTTGCCAGTTGGCATAAAGCGGTCCTGTGCTTTCAAATTTATGTAACCAAGTTGTTGAAATTGAGATAGGCGTTGTTGGTGCTCCATTATACCCGCCTACCCAGGTAATATCTTGTGGAACTTGATTTGTTCCATCTTGCATTACAGAGGCTAAGGTATAAACATCTAAACCATTCCCCACAGGAGAAGACCAATAGTTGTAGTTATACATATTGGCATGACCTTGTTGGTCACGCCACAGTTTTCCATTGGTTGCTATCACTGTTGCACCATCAGGCTGGATCAATTGTGACA
>NZ_JCBCCK010000482.1:0-2201 GCF_059864935.1 Planktosalinus sp. | reverse complement strand
GTTCTCCTTTAAGGCCTTTGGCTTTGTCTTTTAGTAATTGTTCAAGTTGTTTTTTCAGCTCGTTGTTTTCATCCTGAAGGTTTTTCACAGCTTTCAAAGTATCCTGCGGATTCTTAAGCGTTTCTTTTATTGAGGCCAAATTGGATTCCTGTTCTGTGAAATAAGCTTTTACGGCATCTCCGGTAATCGCTTCAATCCGTCTGATACCGGAAGCAATCGCTCCTTCACTTGTTATTTTAAAATGCCAGATGTCGGCGGTATTTTTAACGTGAATGCCTCCGCACAACTCCATACTTTTACCAAACTTAATGGCTCGCACAGTGTCTCCGTATTTTTCACCAAACAAAGCAATGGCTCCTTCTTCCATCGCTTGATTGTAGGTGATGTTTCGTCTTTCTTCCAGTGGCAATTGTTCTTCTATACGGGCATTGACAAATTGTTCCACCTTTTGCAGTTCTTCAGCAGTGAGTTTTGAAAAGTGTGAAAAATCAAATCGTAAATAATCAGGATTTACTAAAGATCCTTTTTGTTCGACATGAGCGCCTAATATTTCACGCAATGCCTGGTGCAATAAATGGGTTGCTGTATGGTTTTTTGAAGTTTTATTTCGTAAAGTGGTGTCAACCTTTGCCAAAAAAGTAGCATGCACATCAGCAGGAAGTTTTTTGGTGATATGCAGAATCAGGTTGTTTTCTTTTTTTGTGTCGAGAATTTCTATGTCCTCCCCAACACCTCCCAAGGAGGGGCTTACTCCCCTCTCCTTTGGAGAGGGGCTGGGGGTGAGGACACCCTTATCCCCCACTTGCCCACCGCCTTCAGGATAAAAAGGGGTGCTGTCCAATACAATTTGATACAGCTCGCCGTCTTTTTTGGAATTTACTTTTCGGTAGCGGGTGATTTTTACTTCATTTTCGGTTTGGTCATAACCCACGAAAGGTTCTTTTTTGGATTCACTTAACACCGTCCAGTCGTCTGTGGTTACTTCAGAAGCAGCACGGGAGCGGTCTTTTTGTTTTTGGAGTTCATCATTAAATTCTTTTTCGTTAAGGGAAAAGCCTCTTTCGCTGAGGATTAATGCCGTAAGGTCAATGGGAAAACCAAATGTATCATACAGTTCAAATGCTTTTTTCCCGGAAACGGTTTTTTCTTTTGCATCAGCAATAACAGTGTCCAGCAACTGTAAACCTTGATCAAGCGTGCGCAAAAAGGAATTTTCTTCCTCCTGAATAACCTGAGATATTAATTGTTTTTGTAACTTCAGTTCGGGGAAAGCGGCACCCATTTGGTCGCTTAATGTGTCCACAAGTTTGTATATAAACGGCTCTTTGGAGTTTAAAAAAGTAAAACCATAGCGAATGGCACGTCTCAATATCCGGCGAATCACATAACCTGCTCCGGTGTTGCTTGGTAATTGCCCATCAGCGATGGAGAATGAAACTGCTCTTACGTGGTCGGCGATTACACGAATAGCAATATCAATTTCTTCATTTTTACCATAAGTTGTACCTGTAACGCTTTCAATTTTTTGAATGAGAGGTATAAACACATCGGTGTCATAATTGCTTTGCTTGCCTTGCAGCACCATACACAGGCGTTCAAAACCCATACCGGTATCCACGTGTTGTGCTGGAAGTTTTTCCAGTGAACTATCAGCTTTGCGGTTGAATTGAATAAACACGAGGTTCCAGATTTCAACCACTTGGGGGTGGTCCTGATTGACCAAATCTTTTCCGGAAACTTTTGCTTTTTCTTCTTCTGAGCGAATATCTACATGGATTTCAGAACAAGGTCCGCAGGGTCCCTGATCGCCCATTTCCCAGAAATTGTCTTTTTTATTGCCGTTAAGGATGCGGTTTTCGGGGACAAATTGTCTCCAGTAATTGTAAGCTTCGGTATCACGTTCCAGACCTTCTTTTTCATCGCCTTCAAAAATGGTGACGTAGAGTATGTTTTGGTCAATTTTATAGACTTCGGTGAGTAGTTCCCACGCCCATTCTATGGCTTCCTTTTTAAAATAATCACCAAAGCTCCAGTTTCCCAACATTTCAAACATGGTGTGATGGTAAGTATCTTTGCCCACTTCCTCCAGGTCATTGTGTTTTCCGGAAACCCTTAAGCATTTTTGAGTATCAGCCACGCGGCTGTTTTTAGGAATTGAATTCCCTAAGAAATATTCCTTAAACTGGTTCATTCCTGCATTG
>NZ_JCBCCK010000117.1:0-5484 GCF_059864935.1 Planktosalinus sp. | reverse complement strand
TTGGGCCTTCTTCAATCTTACTTGCTCTTATGGCAAGTGGATTTAACGGTCAGCAATTCGCTTTTAACGGATATTTACCCATCGATAAAGACAAACGCAAAAAAGAAATAAAACGACTGGAAAAACTATCGGCTGATTTTAACCAAACACAATTATTTATTGAAACCCCTTACCGGAATGATAGTATGCTAAATGATTTGGTAAGCAACCTATCTTCAAATACAAAAATTTGTGTAGCCTGTGACCTTACTTTAGCTACAGAAATGATTATAACCAAAACAGTAGAAGAATGGAAAAAAACAAAGGTTGACCTCCATAAAAGACCAACCTTGTTTTTATTCTATAAAGAAGTATAACTATCCTTTGTAAACTACTTTTGCATTCCTGTTTGGCAGGATAAACGAGGTATCATATCCTGAAAATCTTCTCAAATAATGTCTAACTGAAGTACCAAAAGCGTCTTCAAAAACATCTTCTCCTCCACTTCTTAAAAACTTTTTGACATTACCCGGTCCAGCCAAATGTGCCGCTGCAAGTATTCCTGATTCAGTAATATATACTCCATTGACATATTTTCCGGAAAACCTTTCAATGTCCCTTCTCAATACCCATTTGTTTCTGGATGCATAGGCTTTAAAGGCTGATTCCTGAAGAATAGGGTCATTTAAAAACCGATCAGTATCCCTTATACCTATCAATTGTAGCGTTGAACGTCCAAACTGGTACTTGCCCATATAACCAAAATCATTGACGACAAAATAGTCACCCCGTGATTCCCTAAAAGCAAGAGCTTCGCGAAAACCAACAAAAGTTTTCCCCAAATATGGATATATGATGTAGTCCTCATCATCAATCTCAAAAGTCAATTCAAACGGAACATCATAATATAACTCCAGTCCCATAGTGGAATAATGTGATAAATCAACAGTACTCCTGGACAAAAATCCCCAACTGATCATTAAAGCAGCCAAAGGAAGTATGAATAATAAGTGTTGTAATTTTTTCATTTTCTATTCATTTTTGAAGTATTTTTCCTACTTCTAAAAATCAGGGACAAATATAGACAATAATATAACACGATGATTGTCAGATTCTTAACTAAACGTTAAAGTGTGCGTTTTGTCAGATAAAAAGTGTTAAAATCACAAAAATATTAAGAGTTTATGAAAATTTTAACTGTAGGAAAATTCCTTATTTTTGAATAAACTCTTGATTAAAGTTAAAAAATGTGATAATAAAAACACAAATTTTATAATTTATTTAGCGATTTATCCCGGTTTGATTGATCCAGTTGATGTATTGTTGTCGGTTCCGGTTATGCTGAGCCAGCGTTTTGGCAAATAAGTGGTATCCGGGCTTTGAAACATCGGCCACAAAATAAAAATAGTCATGTTTTTCCGGTTTAAGCACGGCATCTATTGAAGAAATATCAGGCATAGCTATGAGACCCGGGGGTATTCCTGGATATTTATAGGTATTGTAAGGTGAGTCAACTTCCAAATCTTTAAATAAAACCCTTTTAATTACTGTGTCAAAATCACCCGTTTCTTTTTTAATGGCAAAAATCACTGTGGGGTCAGCTTGAAGCAACATACCTGCCCTCAACCTATTTAAATAGACACCTGCTACTCTGGGGCGTTCATCCACCCTGGCAGTTTCTTTCTGTACTATAGCAGCCAGACTCATCACTTGAAGAGGAGTTAAATTTAAATTTTCCGCTTTTGCAAGTCTGTTTTCATTCCAGAAATTGTTGTACTCAGTCAGCATTCTGTTTCTAAATGTTTCTGCGGAAGAATTCCAGTAAAACTCATAAGTGTTTGGAATATACATCGCCAATGCAGTTTCAGGATTAAAGCTATTTGCTGAAAGGTAATCTTCGTCTTTCATAGTCTTTAAAAGCGAAATACTATCTGCCTCAATCTGTTCAGAAATTCTTCCTGCAAGTCGCTCCAATGTTTCCTGATTGTTAAAAGAAATTTTTATTGGAATATTTCTACTTCGCAAGCTGTTTACAATATCATTGTTGTTCATCCCCTTTTTGATCTGATATTTTCCGGGTTTTATATTTTGCACATAACCCTTCTTTTGAGCGACTTTGTCAAAGCTTTCAATATCCTTTAATAACGGCTGTAATTGATTACGTACTTCTGCATAAGACCTATCACTGCCCACAAAAATATAAGCAGTTTCATTTTCAAAACCGGTATTGGGCAAAAAAACGGTTTTGTAAACATAATAGGAGAAAATACCTGCAGCAACCACACCAGCTAAAACAATGATAAGTAGAATTCGCTTGATATACATCGAAATGGAGCTTGAATTTATTCCGCCAAAGGTAAGATAATTTGAAAAGAACTTCGTTCTGAAGCTTTTTAAAAAAATGGTAAAACTATTTTGAATGGGCATTTACTTACTATCTTTGAGTTTTTAGTTAAACTATGGAAAATATCAGCGTTTTTGATATGTTGAAAATTGGTGTGGGGCCATCGAGTTCACACACCTTGGGTCCCTGGCGTGCAGCACAACGGTGGATTGAAGAGCTCAAAGCGGAAAAACAATTTGACGATGTTCAGGAAGTTTTTGTGGATTTGTACGGCTCATTATCCCTTACGGGAAAAGGTCACGCTTCAGATCTCGCTACCATACTTGGTTTAAGCGGTTTTGACCCTGTAACCATACCCATTGAATCCATAGACGCCGAAATTGAATTGGTAAAAAAGAACTATCACCTGGTGTTGAATGGTGAAAATATTATCGATTTTGATATTGACAAACACGTGGTTTTTCATAAAACATTCCTCGATTTTCACCCCAACGGAATAACGTTCAGAGCGCATCTAAAAAACGGTAAAAAAATTTCTTCAACCTTTTATTCCATTGGAGGTGGATTTGTAGTCAAAGAAGAACGTAAAAATGCCAAGAAAAAGCTGGAAGCTTTTAAACGTTTCCCACATCCCATCCAAAAAGGAACCGAACTGCTTGAGCACTGCAAGCGTGACAATAAAACCATTTCTGAAATTGTGATGGAGAATGAACTTTCACTGCGTTCAGAAAAAGAAATTGACGAAGGTTTGCGCGCCATCTGGAAAGTCATGTTGGAGTCCATGTACATCGGTTGCCACACTGAAGGTACCCTGCCCGGAGGTTTAAATGTGACCCGCCGCTCTTTTAATACACACAAAACTCTGATTGGTGAATCAAAATATTCCAATCCGGAAGAATGGATTGAAGCCATCCGCAATACTGAAGTCAAATTCAGACAAATCCTGAAATGGGTAAGCTGTTTTGCCCTGGCAGTAAACGAAGTTAATGCTTCATTAGGACGTGTGGTAACTGCACCAACAAACGGCAGTGCCGGGGTAATCCCGGCTGTGATTATGTATTATATGGTAATTGAAAACCACGACGCTGACTTTGACGATATCAGACAATTTCTTCTCGTAGCCGGTGAAATCGGTAGTTTATTTAAAAAAGGAGCAACCATCTCAGCAGCAATGGGCGGCTGTCAGGCAGAAATCGGGGTTTCATCTTCCATGGCAGCAGGTGCTTTAACCGAGTTGATGGGCGGTACGCCCGAACAAGTACTTATGGCCAGCGAAATAGCTATGGAACACCATTTGGGCCTTACCTGCGACCCCATTGCCGGACTGGTGCAAATACCCTGTATTGAGCGCAACGCCATGGGAGCTATTAAAGCCATCAATGCCTGCGAAATGGCCCTTGACGGCGATGCTTCCAAAGCCAAAGTACCTCTGGACAAAGTCATCGAAACCATGTGGGAAACCGCTCAGGATATGAGCTCCAAATACAAAGAAACCAGTGAAGGCGGACTTGCTGTGCGAGTAAACCTTAGTGATTGTTAATCTAGACACCCCTCCCGCTTTCTGGTGTCAAGAATACTGAGAATTTTCCAGCCTTCTTCTGTTTTTACCAATTGGAAACTGTTAGTGCCACAAAGGCTTAGTTTGTCGTTGATGAAAAAACTGTATGGTGTCCAGGCAGTTCCCAGTAGCCCGTCGCCTTGAATTTTATAGTCGTGAATGATTTCTTTAAGAGAAATTTCTTTTGGAGTTGAAACAATGGATTTTAAAAACTTTGGAATGGATTCTTCAGTAATTTCAACAAGATTATTCTCATTATCGAAACCAATTGTTTGCAATTTAGCATTTTCAAACAACATCAACTTCATCATAAGGTTGTCCTGTTTATGAAAACCATTAAAAAAAGTTTTGATGGTTTGTTCTATTTCTGAATGATCAGTAGTTGTTTGTGTATTCCCTATAAAAGAAATAAAAATTAAGGCTACAAAAGCAATTCGTTTTATCATTGTGGTATTTTTGAAAGTGGTTGACTAATTTAGTACTTTTACCGAAATAAAACCTCCAGTATGTCTGTAGCAAAAAATGAATACAAGCGCATCACCACCAAGACCTTGGTAGATATGAAATCCAAAGGCGAAAAAATATCGATGCTCACCTCCTATGATTTTTCCATGGCAAAAATAGTGGACAGTGCCGGTATTGATGTGATTTTGGTAGGTGATTCGGCGTCAAATGTAATGGCAGGCCACGAAACCACGCTGCCCATCACCCTCGACCAGATGATTTATCACGCTGCTTCAGTGGTAAGAGCCATCAACCGAAGTCTAGTTGTAGTTGATCTGCCCTTTGGAAGCTACCAAAGTGACCCCAAAGAAGCTTTGCGTTCGTCCATCAGGATAATGAAAGAAAGTGGTGCTCACGCCGTAAAACTTGAAGGTGGAAAGGAAATCAAGGAATCCATCAAGCGCATCCTCAACGCCGGAATTCCCGTTATGGGACATTTGGGGTTGACACCACAATCCATTTATAAATTTGGAACCTATACCGTAAGGGCCAAAGAAGAAACCGAAGCCCAACAACTCAAAGAAGATGCTTTACTGCTTGAAAAGTTAGGTTGCTTTGCTATTGTACTCGAAAAAGTTCCCGCCAAACTCGCCGAAGAAGTCGCAAAAAGCATTTCCATTCCCGTGATTGGCATTGGTGCCGGTGGCGGAGTGGACGGCCAGGTGTTGGTCATTCACGATATGCTGGGAATGACCCACGAATTCAACCCCCGCTTCCTGAGACGCTACCTCGATTTATTTACCGAAATGACCAAAGCCTTTCAACAATACAGTACCGATGTAAAATCCGGTGATTTCCCGAATGAAGAGGAGCAGTATTAACAGAGCAGGTTTGAAGTACTTTTCATTTTATATAGGACTATTTCTTTTGCTTACTTCGTGTCAAAAAGGTGAGTCAAAAAAAAGTGTAGTTGATGTAGAGAAAATTTCTACTGAAATAATTTCAGATTCATTAGACTTAAATGATTTAGAAGAGATTACAATTCAAAGCTATGAATTACTTCCATATAAAGAAAACATAGTACTTTCAGAAAAAGTTTTTGATGTAAAAACAGATTTATCTCCAGAATCTTGTGAAACATTTATTGACGGATGTGACT
>NZ_JCBCCK010000453.1:0-1858 GCF_059864935.1 Planktosalinus sp. | reverse complement strand
ACTACTGAAGCTTTTTCAAAAATTTATGATGGGTTAGAAAATGATGGTTTTTTGGAAATGACCGTATGGATGGATTATCCTTACCGAAATTCCCTGAAAATTGCCGCAACCATTTCCGAAGTATTAGCAGAAAAAGGGATTCAACACATAGAACAACATCTCATTGCCGTGAGAAGTTGGAACGCTATGACTTTTTTGGTAAAAAAGACACCACTTAGTGAAGCCGAAATAAATAAAATCAGGGAGTTTTGTGAACGTCTGTATTTTGACCCGCTATTGCTGCCCGGCATAACCGCTGAAGAAAGAGTTGCTTTCAACATGATCGAAGATCACAGTTTGTTTAAGCTTACAGATTCGTTGGTTTCGGGAAACAGGGAGGCTGTTTATGCAAATTATGATTTTCACTTGCGCCCGGCCACAGATGACAAGCCTTATTTTTCACAATTTTTAAGATTAAAAAGTTACCCACAGCTACAAGAAATGTTCGGAAGCCAATCTGCTTCTTTTTTTGAATTGGGCTACATGATTGTTTGGGTGACATTTATCCAGTCATTTATACTGGCCCTGTTACTGATTATTTTTCCTTTGTTCTTTTTAAAAACCAGGTTGAATAACAAGGGTTGGACACTCGCTTATTTTTCCGGTATAGGTGTTGGTTTTATGTTTGTGGAAATTGTATTGATACAGCGGTTTATTCTTTATCTGGGTCATCCTGTTTATTCAGTTGCGGCGGTGATAAGTGGGATGTTGCTTCTTTCAGGTCTGGGAAGTTGGTTCTCTTCAAAGGTACAATTATCACTTTCGGCAATTCGTAAAGTCGTGCTTTTAATTATTGGTTTGTTGTTGGTTTATGCAGTGGGTTTATCTACAATTCTTCAAGCCAATATTGGGTTTTCGCTTCCGTTAAAAATAGTTATAACGATATTGCTGATTGGTTTGCCTTCATTTTTTATGGGTATTCCTTTTCCACTTGGGTTACGCTTCCTTTCAAAAAAGAATGAATCGGGTGTGCCCTGGGCTTGGGGAATCAATGGATGCCTGTCTGTTGTAAGTGCCTCATTTGCTACTATCCTTGCAATAGAAATTGGGTTTTCAACACTTATGCTATTTGCTGCGGGAGCCTATCTTGTTACTATGTTGAGCTGTTTTGTTCATAAGTCTTGAAAATATATCCATCATTTTTTTCATTTTAAAACAAATCTTATAATAAAAGGATTTAACAGGTATTATAACCTACCTTCACCGATTAATAACCACTAACCCAATATTATGAAAAAAGTAATGTTCATTATACTTACAGGAATTTTTCTTGCTGTCTCACTCAACTCCTGTAGGGAAAAAGAAGAAAACAAAACAGAAACTGAACAACTCATTGACGAGATGAAAAGTGAAGGTGCTGACGTAGAATACAAAGAAACTGAAGATGGTAGCAAGTTAAAAATGAAAACTGATGACAAAAAACTCAAGATTATTACAGATGAGGATGGAAGTGCCACAAAGGTAAAAATCAAAGATACATCAGGCGACGATAATTAATAAATTGATTTATTTTTAAAAACGGTTCTGAAAAGAGCCGTTTTTTTTTATTTATATTTACCAAAAAATAATTTAATCAACTATAATGATGAAAAATTTAATTGCATTTGTTTTACTTGCGACCCTAATTTCTTGTGGGGAAAAAAAACAAGAAGAAGTATCACAAGAGTGGGACGTAAGTGTTGAACATCTTGAAAGACACATTAAAGAATTGGCATCAGATGCTTATATGGGCAGAAAACCTATGACCATTGGTGAAGAACTCACAGTAGCCTATCTTGAAAAAGAATTACAAGAAATTGGAGTTGCCCCTGCCAATAAC
>NZ_JCBCCK010000446.1:0-1366 GCF_059864935.1 Planktosalinus sp. | reverse complement strand
GGAAATATCGTCGTCGCTGGGTCCTGCAACCACACCGGCCATACAATTGGTGCCGATATCGCCACAAGTTTGATACACAAACAAGCCGGCATAAAAACCGTTAATGTCTTTTAAGTGAATGTCTATCACATCATCCATCGTTGGGGTGTACATATACACCACATCGTTGCCGTTGAGGTAATTCTCAGTGGTTCCGCAGTCAGTACCGGGAGACCCTGAAAATGTATTGCCGTAATTTGAGGTATTGTTGTTGGTATCTATATAAGGAAGTGCCGCCGGTACGGTGATGTCACCATCCTGGGTCACTGTTGCAATTACTTCCTCGCGAGGGGACTCACAAAGTGCTGTAGAACCGACAACTGTAACTTTATAATCATGTGTTTCGCCAAAACTACCCCCTATTGTACAAGCATTATCAGGCAATCCGGCATAACGCACAGAAACACGCATAATGGTTGTACTTCCAATGACACTTGCAGGAATGCTAAAAGTTCCATTGGTAACTCCTCCGACACTTCCTGCCGTAGATTGAAACACTAATTCTGTAGCATCATCAAAGGTACCGTCAAAATTGAAATCAATCCATATCTTCACCCATTGACTACTTGCGAAAGTATGGGTCAATGCTACATTATAATTGGAATTTGCAATCAGGGTCGCCGTAAGATTAGGATCTCCTGTAAAATTTCCATAGGCATTTGGCGAACAACCAGTGCCAAGATGACTAATCAATACTGCTCCTCCTGCTTCACTTAAAGTAAAGTCATTGATATTATCACCAGACCCACATCCACTTGCTCCATGGACGGGAGTACACGGTGTTGGTAAAATATTATTTCCGGATCCTTGCTCCAAGAAAACCTCAGCTGCCCAATATGAAGTAGTAGCAGTCAAAGATGGAGTAGTGAAGGTTGTGCCTGTACCTAAAAGATTGCCCCCTGATTGAGCATCAAACCAATAAATCTCTGTGCCGGGACCTCCATTACCCACAACTTCCAAAACAACACTTCCTTTACAAACTACTGTTCCGGGAGTAGTGGAAAGTATTTCTAAACTTGTACAATCAATCTCAGTTACTGTAACAGCCAAAAGGTCACTCACGCAACCATTGAGCGTTTGGTTCACATAATAAGTCGTACCGTCAACCAATACCGTTGTATTGGGTATGGTCATCGTTCCGGCCGCATCACTGTACCAAGTCAAGTTTCCGCCAATCACAACCAAGTCTGCCAGGGTATCACCCGGTTCAAAGAATTGGTCTTCGTCACCTCCGGGTGCTGCCGTATAATTTGCACAGTTTATCACCGCTAAATCTATTGTTAATGTATATGCTGTCGATGGCGAATCGGAAGTCGATATGACTATG
>NZ_JCBCCK010000432.1:0-3685 GCF_059864935.1 Planktosalinus sp. | reverse complement strand
AAAAAAGGATCGGGCGAGCCACATGTCAGAAAAGTAGCAACAATTTCTTGGGATCAGATTAGAACGATCGCAGAAGACAAAATGCAAGACCTTAATGCTTTTACGATTGAATCTGCCATGAAAATGGTTGCCGGTACGGCAAGATCAATGGGTGTTAAAGTAAGAGGTAATGCGCCTTTTTAACCTGATAATTACAAAAAAATAATGGCAAAATTAACAAAAAAGCAAAAGGACGCTCAAGCAAAAGTTGAGGCTAATAAAGCCTACTCACTTGCTGAAGCATCTGCTTTAGTAAAAGAGATTACTACTGTAAACTTTGATGCCTCTGTAGATTTAGCTGTGAGTCTAAATGTTGACCCACGAAAAGCTAATCAAATGGTAAGAGGTGTAGTTACCCTTCCTCACGGAACCGGTAAAGACGTTAAAGTTTTAGCACTGGTAACTCCAGATAAAGAAGCCGAAGCAAAAGAAGCGGGTGCTGATTTTGTGGGCTTAGACGAGTACCTCGATAAAATTAAAGGAGGATGGACAGATGTCGATGTTATTGTAACTATGCCAAGTGTAATGGGTAAGTTGGGTCCTTTAGGACGTGTCTTAGGACCACGCGGTTTGATGCCAAACCCCAAAACAGGTACAGTTACTATGGATATCGCTAAAGCTGTTTCAGATATCAAATCCGGTAAAATTGATTTTAAAGTTGATAAATACGGAATTGTACACGCTGCAATTGGAAAAGCATCTTTTGATGCCGAAAAAATTGCCGGAAACGCAAAGGAATTATTAACAACACTGGTAAAGTTAAAGCCCTCTGTGACCAAGGGTGTTTATATCAAGAGCATTCACTTGTCAAGCACTATGAGTCCCGGAGTTCCAATCGATGCTAAACGTTTTACTGAGTAGTAAATACTTTATATTATGACAAGAGAAGAAAAAGCAAAAGCTATAGAAGTTTTAACTACCCAGTTAGCAGAGAATTCAAATATCTACTTAACAGATATTTCAGGACTGAATGCACTTACTACCTCAAACCTGAGACGTGCGTGCTTCAAGGCCGGAATCAAACTGACAGTTGTTAAAAATACCCTGCTTGCAAAAGCAATGGACACCTCAGACAGGGATTTTGGAGATTTAAAAACCATTTTAAAAGGTAACACCTCTCTAATGTTTTCTGAAACCGGAAATGCTCCAGCAAAAGTGATCAAAGAATTTCGCAAAAAATCAGAAAAACCCGTTCTTAAAGGTGCTTTTATTGAAGAAGCGGTTTACATTGGCGACAACCTGCTGGATGACCTTGTAAACATCAAATCTCGTGATGAGATGATAGGCGAAGTGATAGGGTTACTTCAATCTCCTGCTAAAAATGTTGTTTCAGCACTTAAATCAGGTGGCGGAAAACTTGCAGGAATTATCAAAACGCTATCTGAAAGAGAAGGATAGTAAATTTTCAAACAACGAATATTCAATTATTAAATATTAAAATTAAATTATTAAAACGATAGAAAATGGCAGATTTAAAAGATTTCGCAGAACAATTAGTTAACTTAACTGTAAAAGAAGTTAATGAGTTAGCTACAATCCTTAAAGAAGAGTATGGCATCGAGCCTGCTGCTGCAGCTGTTGCTGTTGCTGCTGGTGGAGGTGCTGCTGCAGAAGCTGCAGAAGAGAAAACTGAATTTGACGTAGTGTTGAAGGCAGCCGGTGCTTCTAAGCTTGCAGTTGTTAAACTTGTTAAGGAACTTACAGGTCTAGGTCTTAAAGAAGCAAAAGAAATGGTTGATGGTGCACCAAACACGATCAAAGAAGCTGTTTCTAAAGACGAGGCAGACAGCTTAAAAGCTTCTCTTGAAGAGGCTGGAGCTGAAGTAGAGCTTAAGTAATACATCCCCCGAAAACTCGGGGAAATTACCCTAAGGTTTAGGTTGTTAAGGTGCAAAAATGCACCTTAACAGCTCTAAACCATTTTGCGTAAAAAACAGTTTTGTTTAAAAATTACGCCAAACAACTTTTTATTTTAATTAAAATTCATTCCATTAATGTCAGCAACTCAAACTGAAAGATTGAATTTTTCCTCTGTGAAGAATAAGCCGGAATATCCCGATTTCCTGGACATTCAAATAAAATCCTTCCAGGATTTTTTCCAGTTGGAAACAAAAACAGACGAAAGAGGAAATGAAGGACTTTACAAAACCTTCATGGAAAACTTCCCAATTACTGATACTCGTAACCAATTTGTACTTGAATTTTTAGACTACTTTGTAGATCCACCAAGATACTCCATTCAAGAGTGTATTGAACGCGGACTTACATATAGTGTGCCTTTAAAAGCAAGACTAAAATTGTATTGTACAGACCCTGAGCACGAGGACTTTGAAACCATTGTTCAGGACGTGTATTTGGGTACCATTCCTTATATGACACCCAGTGGTACATTTTGTATCAACGGTGCAGAGCGTGTGGTTGTTTCTCAGTTGCACCGATCTCCCGGTGTTTTCTTCGGGCAATCTTTTCACGCAAACGGAACCAAACTTTACTCGGCCAGAGTAATTCCTTTCAAAGGTTCCTGGATTGAATTTGCTACCGATATCAACAGCGTAATGTATGCTTATATCGATAGAAAGAAAAAATTACCTGTCACTACTCTTTTCAGAGCCATTGGTTTTGAAAGGGATAAAGACATCCTTGAAATCTTTGACCTTGCTGAAGAAGTAAAAGCGTCAAAAACAGGATTGAAAAAATACTTAGGCAGAAAACTTGCTGCACGTGTTCTTAAAACATGGCACGAAGACTTCGTTGACGAAGATACAGGCGAGGTTGTTTCTATCGAAAGAAATGAAATCGTTTTAGACCGTGATACCGTTCTTGAAAAAGAACACGTTGAGGAAATTCTTGATTCAGGTTCTAAAACGATCCTGCTTCACAAAGAAGACAATCAATCGGCAGATTATGCCATCATTCACAACACGCTTCAAAAAGATCCAACAAACTCTGAAAAAGAAGCTGTTGAACACATTTACCGTCAGTTGCGAAATGCTGAACCACCCGATGAGGAAACAGCTCGTGGAATCATCCATAAGTTGTTCTTTAGTGACCAGCGTTACAACCTGGGTGAGGTAGGTCGTTACAGAATGAACAAAAAACTTGGTTTAGACATTGCTATGGATAAGCAGGTTTTAACCAAAGAAGATATAATCACCATCATCAAATATCTGATTGAGTTAATCAACTCAAAAGCAGAAATTGATGATATTGATCACTTATCAAACAGACGTGTTAGAACTGTTGGTGAACAACTTTCACAACAGTTTGGTGTTGGTCTTGCCCGTATGGCTAGAACCATTCGTGAGCGTATGAACGTGAGAGACAATGAAGTGTTTACACCCATTGATCTGATAAATGCCAAGACATTATCTTCGGTAATCAACTCTTTCTTTGGCACCAACCAGCTTTCACAGTTTATGGACCAAACCAACCCCATAGCTGAAATTACGCATAAGCGTAGATTTTCTGCACTTGGGCCAGGTGGTTTGTCGCGTGAAAGAGCAGGTTTTGAAGTGCGAGACGTTCACTATACTCACTATGGAAGACTTTGCCCCATTGAAACTCCTGAAGGACCAAACATTGGTTTGATTTCTTCTATGGGGGTATTCGCAAGGGTAAACAATTTAGGATTCCTTGAAACGCCATA
>NZ_JCBCCK010000423.1:0-1701 GCF_059864935.1 Planktosalinus sp. | reverse complement strand
ATGGGTATACAACGCGTGGCGTGGCCTAAACCCCAGTGCAGTGGCGCAACCAAAATGGTTTTCTGATTTTGCATAAAAACAAAGGTAAGGATTATTCCTGCCGGGTAATATTTCCTTAATTTTGCCAAAAAATTAAATAATTGTTGTGGGAAGTAAAAACAAACTCAAACGCTTTAAGGAAAACGAAACTTTTTCAAACGTCATCCAACCCAAAAGGGATGAACTACTCAATGACGCCTTTAGTTTTAAAGGCAAGTGGAATGAATCCTTCTTTAAAAACATCAACCCCATTGTTCTGGAACTGGGATGTGGTAAGGGTGAATATTCAGTAGCGCTGGCGCAACAAAACCCCGATAAAAATTTTATAGGCATTGACATTAAAGGAGCCAGGTTTTGGCGCGGGGCCAAAACAGCTTTGGAAGAAAACCTCAACAATGTGGGTTTTGTGCGCACTCAAATCGAGCTTATTGAACATGTTTTTGGACAAAACGAAGTTTCTGAAATCTGGATTACTTTCCCCGATCCGCAAATCAAATACAAGCGCACCAAACACCGCATGACCAATGCAGGTTTTTTAAACAGTTATAAAAAAGTATTGAAACCCGATGGGGTTATTCACCTGAAAACTGACAGTGAATTTATGCACGGCTATACTCTAGGGTTGCTTCACGGCTTAAATCACGAAATCATCTATGCACACCACGATGTGTACAGCACAGAATATGCCCCAAAAGAGGTGACAAGCATTCAGACTTTTTATGAAAAACAATATCTGGAAGTGGGCAAAAAAATAACCTACATTAAATTTAAGCTAAGCTAAAATAATTTATTTATCTTCACTCGGTAAACGCCTATTCATGGAATACATACTGTACTTTATTTTTGGCTATACATTTGCCTTAATTGGAGTCATCCCCCCCGGGCTTCTTAATATGTCAGCAGCAAAAATAAGCATCGAAGAAAGCCGCAGAAATGCATTTCTTTTTTCCCTGGGTGTTATCACCACTGTTACCGTTCAAGTATATCTGGCCCTTCTTTTTGCAAGGTATCTGGACAAACATCCCGAGATAATTAGTGTACTTCAACAAGTAGGGTTGGTCATTTTTATCGGCATCACAATTTACTTTTTGTTTATAGCAAAAGAAAAGAGAACCCTCTCCCAACAAATTCATCACAAATCAAAAAGACGCAGGTTTTTTCAGGGACTCATTGTCGCTGGCCTGAATTTATTTCCGCTACCTTATTGGGTATATTTAAGCATTACCTTTTCATCTTTTGGGTGGTTTGATTTCACAAAATCATTTATAGCATTGTGTATTTTTGGATCTGCCCTTGGAACTTTGACCATGCTCGCTGCCTATGTGCATTATTTCGATTACGTCAAGAAAAAACAAAGCGAATTAAAACTGAATGTCAACTACATCATTGGTGGAATAACGGGACTCATATCTGTTTTTACCCTATTGAAAATTTTAAACCTTCTATAGTGTCACAAGAGGAACAAAACTTTTTTTCTCGTGTTTATGAAGTGGTAAGGCAGGTCCCTTACGGGAAGGTGACTTCTTATGGTGCTATTGCCAAACACATTGGTGCCCCCGGGAGTGCAAGAATGGTGGGCTGGGCGATGAACGCCTCACATAATCTGCCTGATGTGCCCGCACACCGCGTGGTGAACAGGAAAGGCCTCCTTACCGGCAAACA
>NZ_JCBCCK010000420.1:0-4399 GCF_059864935.1 Planktosalinus sp. | reverse complement strand
TGCAGGGGGTTATGTCGGAATTCCAAACGGTGGTTCTATAGTGTCACCTGCCATTGATTTTGGTGACTATGACCTTATTATTACTTCCTTTGATTTGGCCTCATTTGGTTCCGGTAGCGGAAGAGAATTGACTGTTTTTGTTTCTGATGACAATGGTTTAAATTATTCGGCCTTAGATTCTTATCCTGCAGATCATGGAACGACATATATTTCATTTTTACAATACATTGATGTTTCTGCATTAAACGGAAGTCAAGGTCGTATTAAATTTGAAATGACAGACGGAACCGGTTCCATTCGTTTCCGCGATTTGGATATGGACTTTTTTGAAGGCTATTTCTATATGGATGCTGTCTGGTTTCCCGCCAATCCTGATGGTTTAACTATCCCTGCTGAAGATGTATTGGTGGTGAATGGTGCCACTTCGTTGGCTGCAAATACTTCCATAAACTCACTTACCATCAACGAAGGAGCTTCGCTGGAAATCGCCGCTGCTTTAACAGCCAATGGCAACATCACAAACAACGGCGAATTGGTGTTTATCAGCAATGCGTCCACCACAGGACAGCTAGATACGTTTACAGGAATGGTAAGCGGTGAAGTCACTGTTCAACGCTTTATCCCTGCACGCCGTGCTTTCCGTTTGTTGAGTTCGTCAGTGTCCACTTCGGGCACCATCAATGCCAACTGGCAGGAGGGAGTGAACAATCCTGACCTTGTGACCAACCTTGATCCCAATCCCGGTTTTGGTACACACATCACCGGCTCAATGACCGGAGCCAATGGTTTTGATGCCACACCTTCGGGCAACCCATCACTGTTTACGCTCAACAATGCCACACAACTTTGGGAAGATGTTGACAATACAGACATAAACACCATTAGTGCCGGTAAACCTTACCGTTTAATGGTGCGTGGCGACCGCAGTATAGATGTAACTGACAACGGTGCCACACCCACTAACACTGTGTTGCGCACCACAGGAAACCTGCATACAGGACAATTTGCTACTACAGATTTTAATGAAAATGCCGGGGCTTTTAATTTCTTTGGAAATCCGTATCCAGCTTCTGTAGATATGAATGCAGTACTGGGCACAGCCACTAATGTCAACCCCAACAGTTACTACATCTGGGACCCCAATATGGGAACACGCGGTGCTTATGTCACCATCGATTTACCTTCAGGAACAAATTCAGGCGGTTCAGCCGGAAATGAGTACCTGCAACCCGGTCAGGCTGCTTTTGTAACCACTCTGGCCAACGATCCGGCATCACTTACTTTTGAAGAAAGCCATAAAGCGGTGACCCAGCCACAGACTCAGGTCTATAGCGTGGACTCAAAAATCGATTTAAGATTGTATACGGCTTCGGCTTTCGCGCAAAGCGAAAGTGCTTCTGATGCTGTGAGAATTAAATTTGACGATAACTATTCCAACGGAATTGACCCGCTGGACGCACTCAAGTACTACAACCTCGATGAAAACCTGGCAACAGATAATAGCGGAAGTTTGTTAAGTATTGAAAGCAGGGCATTGCCGCTAATTGGTGAAAGCATTCCATTGTTTGCCAATCAGTACCGCACTACCGATTATGTGTTTGAAGCACACCTGAGCGAAGTGAACGATATAGTTACTTTGCTTGTCGATCATTTTACGGGTACTTCAACCGAGTTGACCAACAACGACATTAGCATCTATGCATTTCAGGTAGATGATACCAATCCGTTGAGTATTGCTGAAGACCGTTTTGAAATTGTGTTTGAAGAATTGTTGAGTGTCAACGAGGTGAGTTTTGGCGACGGTTTTGTATTGTTTCCCAATCCCGCTCAAGGCGAAATCAATATCGCAACCAGGGGAATTGCCGGACAGCAAGTACAGTTAAGCATCACCGGAATTTTAGGGCAATTGGTGTATAACAATGCACATACCGTAGATACAAACGGAATTTTGACCATAGACGCAACAGGTTTATCAAACGGGGTTTATATACTAAAACTCAGTGATAACAACGGCGGACAATTTATTGCAAAATTGATTAAAAAATAAAAACCCACTGCAATGAAAAAATTTAAAAACCTCACAACTAAAATCGTTTTTGCAGTCGCCCTGTTTATTTTTGCACTGGCTGCTCAACCGGTACAGGCACAGATAGCCTTTGATGACGACGTAGACGATGAAATACCCGCAGCACCCATAGATGCGCTCATTGGTCTGGGCATAGCAGCCGGTGCCTGGTATGGCATCAGAAAGCTGAAAGCTAAGAAGTAATTTTTTTATTTAAGTTGAAAAGTCCGCTTTTTCCTCAAGGAAGGAGCGGGTTTTTTATTTTAAATTTTAACTATGGATTTCATAAAAATAAGGAGTTCCAACAGGAACAAAACACTAATAAATTTTTTTATGTTAAAAAATTGTGAATATTAATTGTGTATTTTATATATTTGTGATACCCCTTTTTTTAAAAAGGTTAAAAAACTTTGTCTTCCCCAGATTAAAAACCAGCAGCTTTTCTGTCTGGTTGTTTATTTTTTGTTTTTATAAACAGTAAAATAACTTGAAAGCATTTAACCATTACCACTAATAACTAACCAATCATGAGACACTTTTACCTTATTGTCTTCCTTTTAACTTTTTACGCTTCAGGGAATTCACAAACAGCAATCAATTTAAATGACACCGGGTTTGTTCAAACCCAGGAATTGAACGAGCAACAACGTACCACTGATTCTTTTTTTGAATCTGCCAAACGAGCAAGGCCATTCCGGCTTAATCCGCAAATAAGGAACCATCAAAACCTGCAGGCCGGCGATCAGATTGTGCTGCAGTTGTTTAATGATGTGACACACCCTGCAACTGTTTTACGTAAGTACACAGATATTAACGGGGTCACAGCTGTTACACTTAAACTGAATGCCTATCAGTATGCCTATGCTTATATAGCACTCTCACCGGATTCCTATCTGGTGACTGTAGATGTTCCGGAAGAAAATGAGAAATACAGTTCGCGTTCAGGAATTAACCAGACACAGGCCTATATGTTCCAACTGGATGAAACCGAGTTTCAAAACCTGAAATGCGGTTTGGACGATGTGGAAATCATGAAAGGAGAAGGAGAGGGAAAAGGATTAAGCCCAGAAGCCCCTGAAGGCATCTCACCCACACCCGGTGTTCCCATTAATGGCACCGGTCTGGAAACTTTGAATACAGGTTGTCACACCATGCCTGATATCAATGACCCGGCAACTATACGCATTATGATCGTTTATACACCGGCTGCTGAGAATTGGGCGAATTCAAGTTCTTCTGGAAATATAAATAATACAATAGCTACAACGATGTCCAATTTAAATAATACATCGATTAACAACAATCTCGGTATTAATTTTCAACTGGCCTATTCAGGATTGGTCAGTTACACAGAACAGGGAACAGGAACTGACTGGGTAAACCTGTTGACAGACGGGAATGGCATTTTAGATGATGTGCATATTTTGCGCAGGACTCACAATGCAGATCTGGTAGCAATGCTAACTGTTTTTTCAGACGGAATTGGTGGTATCGCCAATTTACTTGATACAAAGTATGGGAACAACAGGGCTGCATTTTCAGTAACCAAAGTAAATGTAGCAACAAATAGCATCGTCTTTGCACACGAGATTGGTCATAACATGGGGGCCGATCACAACTTATATCAATCCTCAGCCCCGGGCCCTACCAACTGGGAAAACTGGTCGGCAAATACCTGGTCTGCCGGTTGGCGCTGGCAGGACACAAATGGGTCTTATTACGGGGACTTGATGTCTTACCCCAGCGGTTCATTATATCCTGATGGTAATTATACTATTAATTTACCTTATTATTCTGACCCTACTTATTCACATAACGGTAATCCGGTGGGTCATCCCACTTTAGCCGACAATGCACGTACATTAAGAGAAGTCAAGCATTATGTAGCACGTTACAAAGAAACGATTGAGTATTGCGGTGCAGGAAATGCGCCTTTGTTTGCCTATACAGCATTGTATATCAACAACGTGACAATGGGCGATATCAATAATACTTCAGGAGGTAGCTCTGCTAGGTATGGTGATTTTACGGCCCTAGCAACCTGCATGTATCCCGGAGATACACAAACGCTTGACATAAGTGTATTCAATTCAGCAAGTACAAGACCGGTTAAGGTATGGATTGACTGGAATGACGACAAGATTTTTGATCCTGTTAATGAGTTGGTTTACGATTCGGGCACAGGCTCTCCACTGCATAGTGTTGCAATTACAGCCCCGCTTGGGGTAGCAACAGGTGATAAACGCATGCGTATTCGCACCTACAGCACTTTTACAACACCGGTGGTCGATACTCCCTGTGGTTATAGCGGTATTGGAGAAGTGGAAGACTATA
>NZ_JCBCCK010000074.1:0-4882 GCF_059864935.1 Planktosalinus sp. | reverse complement strand
GACGCCCTGCGCGATGTAAAAAAACAATACCAACGCAATCATGGGCTTTGGGATGCCAAGCCGGATTCATTGCCTGTTTTTGGAACAATCGCTTCCCAGTTCAACGACCCGGGAATGAACACGCTTTACAAAAAAGTGATGGAAGTGTTGGCAGAAAAAACAAATACCGAACTCAAAAGCACTTTCCAAATCACAGACGAAATGTCTGAAAAAATATTTGTCATCCCACCGGAACGCACGCGTTACCTTTCTGAAATAGCTGAAAATAACCGTGCTTACGACAAAAGAGCCAATGAACAGGTGGAAGTGGCACAACGGCTTTACGGGATTTATAAAACACTGGAATCAGTTTCCGAATCTAAAATAACCATCACTTCCGGCGGGCTTGATTTTGAGAACAAAAAAGCTTCTGATAAAGAATTGAGCAAACTCCTTTTAGCAGAATTTGACCGTCTAAAAATGGATATGGATCCTTACAACTGGGAAAAAATCGTCAACTGGAAAGAAGTGATAAAAAAATACCAGGGCCCGGTTTACAGCTTCAAGGTGCGTGATAAAGAAATCAATATAGACACCCACACCGAATCACTTTCGCACCTGAAAATTTCAAAAGTGGCTTTACCAAAGTACCAGGCCTGGGGCGATTTATTGAAATGGATGTTGCAGGAAAATGTTCCGGGGGAATTTCCCTATACTTCCGGTTTGTATCCGTTCAAGCGTCAGGGTGAAGACCCCACGCGAATGTTTGCCGGGGAAGGTGGCCCGGAGCGTACCAACCGCCGTTTTCATTATGTGAGTCTGGGAATGCCTGCCAAACGTCTTTCCACAGCTTTTGACAGTGTGACCCTTTACGGAAACGACCCCGATTACCGTCCTGATATTTACGGAAAAATAGGTAATGCCGGAGTTTCCATCTGCTGTCTGGACGATGCCAAAAAATTGTATTCCGGTTTTGATTTAAGCCATCCGCTTACATCGGTGAGTATGACCATTAACGGTCCGGCACCTATGCTATTGGGCTTTTTTATGAATGCCGCCATCGATCAGAATTGTGAAAAGTACATCAGGGAAAACGGACTCGAAAAAGAAGTAGAAGCCAAAATCGCCAAAATATTCAAGGATAAAGGTGTTAATCGCCCTAGCTACAACGGTCCATTGCCGGAAGGAAACGATGGACTGGGCTTAATGCTGTTGGGGCTAACCGGTGATTTGGTGCTTCCCAAAGAAGTCTATGAAAGGATTAAAGCAGAAACCCTAACTCAAGTGCGAGGTACCGTTCAGGCAGATATTTTAAAAGAAGACCAGGCGCAAAACACCTGTATTTTCTCCACTGAATTTGCATTGCGGCTGATGGGTGATGTTCAGGAATATTTTATTGAGGAAAAGGTGCGCAATTTCTATTCGGTTTCCATTTCCGGATATCATATTGCCGAGGCAGGTGCCAACCCAATTACACAATTGGCATTAACGCTTTCCAACGGTTTCACTTACGTGGAATACTACCTGAGCAGGGGAATGGACATCAACGATTTTGGACCGAACCTGTCCTTCTTTTTCTCAAACGGAATCGACCCCGAATATGCAGTAATAGGTCGTGTTGCAAGACGTATCTGGTCTAAAGCCTTGAAAGAAAAATACAATGCCAATCCGCGTGCACAAATGTTGAAGTATCACATCCAGACTTCAGGAAGGTCGTTGCATGCTCAGGAAATAGATTTTAACGACATAAGAACCACGCTTCAGGCCCTGTATGCCATTTACGACAACTGTAACTCACTGCATACAAACGCTTATGACGAAGCCATCACTACACCAACCGAAGAATCTGTCAGAAGGGCAATGGCCATTCAATTGATTATCAACAAGGAACTTGGTTTGGCTAAAAACGAAAACCCAATTCAAGGCGCATTCATCATTGAAGAATTGACTGACCTTGTGGAAGAAGCCGTGTTACTTGAGTTTGATCGCATCACTGAAAGGGGAGGCGTTTTGGGTGCTATGGAAACCATGTACCAGCGTAGCAAAATTCAGGAAGAGAGCTTGTATTATGAAACCCTGAAACACACCGGCGAATTCCCTATTATTGGTGTAAACACTTTCTTAAGTTCAAAAGGTTCACCAACCATTATTCCTGCCGAAGTAATTCGCGCCACAGAAGAAGAGAAGGAATTTCAGATTCAAACCCTGAAAAGTCTTCATCAAACCTATGAAGACAGAGCTGAAACCGCTTTAAACAAGGTGAAAGAAGCTGCAATCAACAATCGAAATATGTTTGCAGAGCTAATGGAAGCCACCAAAGTGTGTTCTTTAGGTCAAATTACTTCTTCATTATTTGAAGTAGGAGGGCAGTACAGGAGAAATATGTAAGCGGCGAATTGCAATTTTTCAAGCAAAGTGCCGAAAAACCGCAATGAGTCGCTTATCCCGAAGAGCGGAGCGACATCGGGATATTTATTATTCTATTCCTTGATTCCAAACCCCCTCCCGCCTTTGGCGGGTCGGGGCAAGGGGTTTGGGGGGATTCCCTTTTCATCCTGAATTCAACAATTGCAATATAAACCCGCATTTCATTATATTTGGTCTTTCACTTAAATTATTGATATGCGCAATCCCTTTCTGTTTTCCGGTATTCTTTTCCTTCTATTAACTACTTTGGTATTTAGTCAGAATCGAACCATTCCAATTGATACCACCATTATCACCCAAAACCGGGTAAACATCAATGGAATACAAATCAATTATACGGTTAACACCGGTACCCAACCCGTGTGGGATGAAGCCGGAAAGCCAACTGCTACTTTGCATTATACCTATTACACCCGCAACAATGTCCAAAACCAATCTGATCGGCCACTTGTTATTTCCTTTAATGGTGGTCCCGGCTCGGCTTCAGTGTGGATGCATTTGGCTTATACAGGTCCGCGTATTTTGAATATTGACGACGAAGGCTACCCAGTTCAGCCTTATGGATTTAAGGACAATCCATACTCCATACTCGACGTGGCTGATATTCTTTATGTCAATCCGGTAAACACGGGCTACTCACGATTGATTCCCGCAGATGGCGAAGGGGTGGACCGCAAAAAGTTCTTCGGCATCAATGCAGACATCACTTATCTGGCCGAATGGTTAAACACTTTTGTAACACGTCATCACCGTTGGCTTTCGCCCAAATACCTCATTGGTGAAAGCTATGGCGGAACAAGGGTATCCGGACTGGCACTGGCTTTGCAAAATCGCCATTGGATGTACCTCAATGGGGTTATTCTTGTTTCGCCTGCCGATTATAAAACGATGCGCAGCAACAATCTGGAAGACCATTCGCTCAATTTGCCCTATTATGCTGCTACAGCCTGGTATCACAAACAACTGGCTCAGGAATTACAGCAAAAAGACCTGTATGATATTCTGCCTGAAGTAGAAGAGTTTACCATTAATAAACTTATGCCCGCCATAGCCAAAGGCGGATTCATCGACGAAGCCGAGCGCAAACAAATTGCAGAGAAAATGGCGTTCTATTCCGGTTTAACCGAAAAGGAAATCCTGCAACACAATCTTGTGGTGCCCACCACTTATTTCTGGAAAGCTTTGTTAAGGGACCAAGGGTTTAACATCGGCAGATTGGATTCACGTTATTTGGGTATTGACCGTCAGGAAGCAGGCGTTGCACCCGATTACAATGCCGAACTCACCTCGTGGCTGCACTCGTTTACACCGGCCATCAATCATTATTTTCAGAACGACCTGGGATTCAAAACCGACATCAAATACAATGTGTTTGGCAACGTGAGACCTTGGGATATGGAAAACGACAACACCCGTGAAGATTTACGACAGGCAATGGCACAAAATCCTTATTTAAACGTGTTGTTTCAAAGCGGATATTACGATGGTGCCACCACCTATTTTCACGCCAAATACACCAAATGGCAAATGGACCCCAGCGGAAAACTAAAAGATCGCCTCGATTTTAAAGGCTACCGCAGCGGACATATGATGTACCTGCGCCGTGAAGACCTCAAAAAATCAAATGATGATTTGAGGGAGTTTATTTTAAAAACGAGCAAAAAAGGCAAAGTGGCCAAATATTAATTTTTGCTTTTGTTTATTCGGTTTTTTACAAATTCAATTTCTGTTTTTCCGTGGAGTTTAATCCATTTTCGAGTGTGGAAACATATAGGTTGAATTTAATTGCCGGGATAAAAATCAATCCGTTTAACTTCCACTTCGGGTGCTTTTTCATTGACCAATCGTTCAAAAGCATCAACATCAGAAAAACCTTCACGACCTCTATAATGATAGGGTATTACGGTTTTGGGTTTAAAGTCAGCTACGGCTGAAGCGGCACTTTCCACAGTCATTGTAAATGGCAAATTCATACAAACAAATGCCAGGTCGATGTTTTCAAGCTTACGCATTTCGGGGATGTCTTCGGTGTCTCCTGAAATGTAAATCCTGTAGCCGTCTCTTTCAATGATATAGCCATTTCCACGCCCTTTTTCGTGAAACTGCAGGGCTTCTTCCCTTAAATTATACATGGGTACTCCGGTAATTTCAAAACCCAATTGATGGGTGGTTTCATCGTTAGCAACTACTACGGTATTTAAAAGTAAATTCTCCGGTAGCAAATCAAAAACTGCAGCAGGTACAATGAGGATTGAAGAATCAGTAACTACGGCATCAAGAGTTTCCACATTAAGGTGGTCACCATGAATTTCAGTAACCAGAATTAAATCAGGCGCCGGTTGCCCTTCAAAGGTTTCGCTGCCACCCACGGGGTCTGTGTACAAAACAATACCTTCCCATTCAAGTATCATAGTGGCATGAGAAATGGGGATGATGTTTAATTCAAAATGAGATTTATCTAAGGTTCCATCTGTCA
>NZ_JCBCCK010000312.1:0-1385 GCF_059864935.1 Planktosalinus sp. | reverse complement strand
GAAGGGGGGCTTACTTTTAGCAAAAAACTATTTAAGCCTGCAATTAAATGTGCTTTACTTACTTGGTTTTCAACAAATCCGTCTTTGAGGTGGCGGACGGGTGAGATGGTGAAAATGAAATTGATGTTTGGGTTGACAGCTTTGACTTTTAAAACTAAATTTTCTATGCTTATTGCAATTTCTTTAATCGACAGTAGCTTTTTTTCAAAGGCTTTTTGAGGCACTTTGTGACAGTTGGCTACAATTTGAGTTGATTCTATATGCTTATAAGCCCAGGCGGTTCCCAGGGTGATGATAAAATGTGTAGCTTCTATAATGTTTTGACGAGTGGTTTTCAGAGTGTCATTCAGGTTGGCGAGCATCACTTCTTTATCCGGATGACTCATCGCCGAATGCACATCAAAACAGTGCCAGCGTTCATCAAGTAAGAAAACATTATCTTGTGTAAACTGCTTTTCGCTTAAAGCGAAATCAATTACTTTTTCAATCGCCAAAGGATGAAATAAAATCCCAAATGGGTTTGTCAGATGATTCAACTTGTAGTAATCAAACTTCTTCCCCACCTCATCGGCAAAGCAGGAGCCGAAGGAAAGGATTCTCGAATGGTAATCAATAGGGTGATTACTTTTCGGGATGGGTATTTTTGTTGATAGTTCCATGATTTAACCTTTCAGGGTTCAAAACCCTTAAAGGGTTGTTCTATTTTATATATTCTTTTGCCTTCTCCAAAGCTTCAGCAATTCCCCCGGGATTTTTACCCCCTGCTGTGGCAAAAAACGGTTGCCCGCCGCCGCCGCCCTGAATGTATTTTCCAAGTTCGCGAACGATTTGTCCGGCATTCAATCCTTTTTCTGCAACGAGTTCTTTTGAAATGTAGCAAGTCAACATGGGTTTGTTATCCTGTACTGTAGCAAGTAGTAAATATAAATTATCGCCTAATTTCCCAAGTTCATAAGCCAAGTCTTTAGCGCCATTGGCATCAAGGTCTACTTGCTTAGCCAGAAACTGTATGCCATTTACTTTCTGAAGTTCAGTTAGAAGTTCTCCTTTAAGGCCTTTGGCTTTGTCTTTTAGTAATTGTTCAAGTTGTTTTTTCAGCTCGTTGTTTTCATCCTGAAGGTTTTTCACAGCTTTCAAAGCGTCCTGAGGATTCTTAAGCGTTTCTTTTATTGAGGCCAACTTGGATTCCTGTTCTGTGAAATAAGCTTTTACGGCATCTCCGGTAATCGCTTCTATCCTGCGGATTCCAGAAGCAATCGCTCCTTCACTCATAATTTTAAAGTGCCAGATATGAGCCGTGTTTTTTACGTGAATGCCTCCGCACAACTCCATACTTTTACCAAACTTAATGGCTCGCACAGTGTCTCCGTATTTTTCACCAAACA
>NZ_JCBCCK010000063.1:0-26855 GCF_059864935.1 Planktosalinus sp. | reverse complement strand
CAGGAGTGACGTCCTGAAGCAAAGCAAGTGGCAAGGTTGCTGACCGTGAGGTCAGGACTGAAGTAAGCCAGACTGCGTGGTTGGTTCTGACGAACAGGAACTGCATAAGAGGCTATGAGGTTGGATGAGCAAGCACACCATTGCGACGTCCCAAAGCAGGCAGTTTTCCTGCACAGCCAAAATAGTAGATGCAGCAGCAATTGACCAAAGGGTATTTATCCGCCAGAGGCGGAGAGGTCTCCGTAGTTACGGGTTAACAGAGCGGAGAAGTCAGGCGCCTACGCTAAAGCTTCAGCGACAGCGTGCCGAAGTCATAGTACTTGCAAAACAAGCAGGGATTGCATACCCATACCCCTGACGCCTTAATGAGCAAGGAAGGACTGAACGTAAATTTCTTTGAAATTAGAACAGGAATACTCCTTGTTGTATAGCCTATTCATAAAGTAGCGGATAGCTTTAGTTGGTGGAAAGAGCAACTAATGTGATGATTTACGAACCGCCGTATACGAGGTCCGTACGTACGGTGGTGTGAGAGGCGCACTCCGTTCCTATTTAGGGGCGGAGCCGTCTACTCGACTGGGGCCAGTGTTCTTTTATTTCCACCATTCAAAATTGTCCGATATGATGATTTCATTCTTTTGAACATGGTGTGTCGTTTTCATTGGAATGGTTCTAAAGTCAAGGTTATACTTTTCAGCTAATCCCCTTATTTCTTCAGTATCATCATAAGTAAGCATAAACTTCCCTTTGAGTTGAGCCGTTAAAGCAAACAAGGCATCATGGTCAATTTCAAAGTGAGTATAAAGTCGTCTACCTGCAACGGTGTATGGTGGGTCAATGAATGAATAAGCATTAATGTCATTCTTAACTTTGTCTAATTCTACAAATGCATCACCTTCGACAAATTTCATTTTAGCCTTTACATGTCCAACTGCCATGATTCTGTCTCTTAAGGTCTTTGGATACCAACGTGATTTGATTCCCTTACCGTTCTCACCATTTTTAATTAGCCCTGAACCTTTGGTAATAATGCCCCCATGAAAAATTCTATTTTTAAGTATCGTGCTAAAAGCTTGTTCCTTTGTTGTTTTATTTTCCTTTTTAAGTATTGAGTTTGCATTTTCAGGATTTAGGTCAAATGAATAGATTTTATCTGCCAACCAATTATGGTCGCCATTAATTATCACTTCCCAAACAGCAGCTACTTCATGGTCAAGTTCAATCATTACAATATTGTCGGCTAAACTCTCAAATGCTGCGGTAAGGCTTACAATTCCACCACCAGCAAATGGCTCAATTAATGTTTTGGTGTCTTTTGATTGCTTAAGCCATTTTCTCACGACAGGAATTAACCAAGTCTTCCCACCTGGATATCTGAATGGACTTCTCTGTGGAACGGAAGCCACATTTACAACCTTTGGTGTTGCCTTTTTCTGTTTCGTTTCAAACATTGATAATTGTCCGTCCATGATTAACTGCTAATTATGTCTGTTAATGACGGTGCATCTGGCGGATTTTTGTCCAAATGCTCGTCAAGATGGTTTTGTAAAATATTGATGAAGTCCGAAATATCTCCGGGTTCGGGAGTAGTGACCCTTAAAAGTGCAGGCTCAAATTCAGTATAAACTGTTTCAGTTAGAACGAGGTTATTTTGCTTTTGCTCTTCATTAAATACTAGGTCGTATAGAAACCAAGCAATGTCAGCCTTTGATTTAGTAGTTGTCGGGAGAGAAGGTAGGGTTTCAAAAAATGATTTTTGTAGGGCTACACTTTGTTTCTTTTTCCAAGATTGAAATATTCCACCCTTGTAAAGCATTTGTGGAATAAGACGCTTTCGAGACGATGATAGATAGTCGGGTTTGGGATAGTTGTATCCTGAAGGCCACTCAAAATCTTTCGAAGGCTTTTTGATATACTCTTCAAATGGGTTTCTGAGATTTCCTGAAATATACACTCCCTGAACTTCGAGTGAAGCAAAGTCTATCAGTTGACCTTTTTCGTTATATTGAACAAGTACAAAATCTATGTTGCCTGCTGATTGTCCATTTTTGTCAACAAGTTTGATTTCAGACAGAGAAGTCCAATTCGCTTTTGTGCCAAACGCAAATTCAGCAGCTTTTTCGACAATAACCCAATCTTCTCTAAACCTAGTTGGACAAGTAATTACTGAAATACCATTGTGCCAAACACTGCAAACCCCGAGTGGATTGTTCGCTTTATCTTTCGTACAGTTTGGGACTTTGTTGTTGAAAGGACAAAGTTTTTGCTTTCGATATCGTTCTGCCTTTGTGCTTTCATTTTCAATTGGAAAGCCAAATACTTCACCAAAAGGGCTTTTATGTTCTACTTTTTTTGCCATGTTCAAAGATATGAAATTCTGTCGGCCCGATAGAAATATTGTTGGTGATTTTCACATTGGCCCCAACTTAGTATAGAAACACAAATATACTTTTTTATCACTTTAAGTAGCGGGCTAAGAGCACTTTTTGCCCTCCTTACCCGGTTTTCAATATCATTTCATCCCAACCATTCAAGGTTTTTAAACCCTTAAAGATTAAAAACTTTGATAAAAAATTGTCACAATTTCCACAAATCATCGTCCTTTGCTTTTACAATATCCAGTAACTTTGAACAGTTAAAAATCAACCTGATAATTCCATGCCTCTAAGCGCATACACCAAAGAATTCCGGTACAACTTCCGTCTGGCTTATCCCATTATGCTGGGGCAGTTGGGGCATGTCATGGTGGGTTTGGTGGATAACCTTATGGTGGGGCAATTAGGCGCTGCAGAACTGGCGGCCATCTCACTGGGCAACAGTTTGGTTTTTATTGCGCTTTCTATTGGTATTGGTTTTTCATTTGCTATCACTCCACTTATCGCTGAAGCAGATGGCGAAAACAATATTGAAAACGGGCGCAGTTTTTTCCACCATGGAATGATACTTTGCGGCATTAACGGTTTGGTGCTGTTTATTCTTTTGCTTTTTGCCAAACCACTACTGTACCAACTCAACCAGCCGCCCGAAGTGGTGGACCTGGCCATTCCTTATCTGGAGATTGTGGCATTCTCCATGATTCCCTTGATGCTGTTTCAGGGGTTTAAGCAGTTTGCAGACGGGCTTTCGCAAACCAAATATGCCATGATCGCCACCTTGATTGCCAATGTGGTCAATATTGTATTTAACTATTTACTGATATACGGTATCTGGATTTTCCCGCGCCTTGAACTTGAAGGCGCAGCTTTGGGCACCTTGATTTCAAGGTTTTTTATGCTTGGGTTTATCTATTTTATCTTAAAGAACAAGAAAAAATTCAGTGCCTATTTTGTCTGGTCAAAGCGAGAGCATTTAAACAAGTCCATTTTTAAACGTCTCCTCGGTTTGGGCTTCCCCACCGCCATGCAAATGTTTTTTGAGATAGCTTTATTCACTGCATCCATTTTCCTTGCGGGTATGCTGGGGACCCATCCTCAGGCGGCCAATCAGATTGCACTCAACCTGGCATCGATGACCTTTATGATAGCCGTGGGCTTTAGTGTGACGGCCACCATCAGGGTGGGAAATCAAAAGGGCAAGAAGAACTTTACTGAACTGCGGCGCATTGCCTTTTCCATTTTCTTTATGGTTTTGGTGATACAGGCTGTATTTGCACTTATGTTTATTCTGACTAAAGGCATACTGCCCACCTTCTATATCGACAATGCTGAGGTGATATCGATTGCTTCTACATTATTAATTGTTGCTGCAATTTTCCAGTTGAGTGACGGATTGCAAGTGGTGTTTTTAGGTGCTTTACGCGGTCTACAGGATGTGAAAATCCCTTCGTGGATTTGCTTTGTGGCCTACTGGTTGGTTGGTTTTCCGGTGTGCTGGTTTTTAGGTAAGGAAGAGGCATTGGGTGCTATGGGCATTTGGCTGGGACTGTTTGCAGGTTTGACGGCTTCAGCCATACTGTTGTATTGGCGGTTTGACTTTTTGACAAAACGATTGATATCAAAGTCGACACAATTATCAAACTAAGAGAAGAAACTTTGCGATTCTTTGCGCTTTCTTTGCGAAACTTTGCGGTAAAGCTATTGGATTTTATAATGTTGCTGAAGGCTATACCACAGAGCTACACAGAGTAGCCGCAAAGGGACCAGAGGGTTTTCTCTTTAAAAATCAGCGAGAGACTTCACTTGTTTAAATTAGTTAAGCTATTTTTGTGCTGATAAAAAGCGATTTTCTAAGTTAATTTGAGCAAGTTTTTTCCCGCAGATTCCGCAGATTTTCGCAGAACAATAAAAACCAATGGAACTACCAAAATTTATACTCGGAGATAATACTGACTTTCCTGACGCCATTTACGTGATTCATACGGACTTCCCGAGATTCATCATCAACCTTGAAAACGACGAAGTGGAATGGCTGGAAGAATTTGACTCTGAAGACCAGAAAGAACTGGAAGCAGAAACCGAAAACCTTATACAACAAGCCACTGATTTTTACGACCGTGAAGTGGAACGTTACAACGATGTATAAGCATGCTTGAACAACTTTTACAACTGGATGAACAACTTTTTGTCTATCTGAATTCGCTGGGTTCAGAGCGGTGGGATGGACTTTGGCTGATTATCACCAATAAATTTGCGTGGGCACCGCTTTATGCACTGTTGTTGTATTTGGTGTTCAAAAACTTTGGCTTTAAAAATATGCTTATTGTTATGGTGCTGGTGGCGGTGATGATTACTTTTACTGACCAGTTGGCCAATTTGTTTAAACACGGATTTGCTCGACCCAGGCCTTGCCGTGAGGAGCATTTGAGTGGGCTGATTCGTTACATTGCACCTCGCTGTGGGCGTTTTGGCTATTTTTCAGCACATGCTGCAAGTTCGATGGCATTGGCAGTTTTCCTTGGATTACTCTTTAGAAGCACATACAAAAACCTGGTGTTTTTAATGCTATTTTGGGCAGCCATTGTGGGTTACAGCCGTATTTATGTTGGGGTGCATTATCCACTCGACACCTTAACGGGAATGGTTATCGGAGCTTTTGCAGGTCTTGGAATTTATAAAATTTCCCGTTGGTTTAAGGTTATGAAAATAAGGGAATAAAACCTGAAAAAAAATCACCGCGAAGGCGCAAAGTTCGCAGAGATTATTAGTAAATATTCTCTTTGCGTTCACCGCGCCTCTGCGGTAAGAAGACTAAAATACCTTAGTTTAATTCCTTTCAACATAAAAAAGCACTCTTTTCAATCTGACTTTTTTCTTAGCTACCGGATTGACATCAATGCTGTCAATGTGTTCCATGCTAAAGGCTTCAAAAACATCCATTGCTGTTTTCAACTGATGTTCTGATTCTTCAACAAGCAATAAAAATGCAGATTCTTCCGGAATTTGATAATCGTTTCCGTCGTGGAGTACGGGTATAGGTTTTCCGTATTCCCAAATCAGTTCAGGGGCGAAATTGTAGAATTCATACACCGGAACGTTCAATGTGTTTTTGTGTGTATCAATGATTTCAGGACCGCGGTAGTCGGGATTAGGGTTGATTTCTTCCGCTAAAGGCAAGCCGAAACAAATCACAAAAACAATAAACAAGACAGTTCCATAAAACGATTTTTTAATATTTTTTCGGAAAAGGTTGATTAAAATAAAAACCCCCAATCCAAAAAAGGCTATAGCTGAAAGCAGGTACCATAAAAGGTTCCCTTCCAGGCTTTCACCGAAATAGATAAAACCCAACACCGGAAAAGCCAATCCGATAAGCGAAATGATTCCAAAATGCAGGTACACCGGCCAGGTATCTTTCGCTTTAAGCACTTTAAAACTTCGGAATACATATTCCATATAAAATGCTGTGGTTATGGCGAGGGGAAAAAGCACCGGCAACAAGTAACGCGATTTTTTTTCGGGAATGAGTGATAACAATACAACTGCTGCCAGCGTCCACAATAAACTGAATTGGTAGCCTTTTTTGTCAAAAACCCTGTCCTTCAGATAGGGGTAGAGCAAGCCAATAAAAGCGGGAATGGTCCAGAGACCGCTTTGCACCACAAAACTCCAGTAATAATAAAAGGGGCGCACGTTGTAGCTGAGCCATCTTCCGGCTTCCAGGCTTGTAATTTCTTTTACGGCATGGGTGTCAAAATAAAACACATACAAACTCCAGGAGGCAGAAACGATTCCGGCTACCAATAGAATCAGCACAATGGGAATCCACTTCAGGTTTTTGAATTTATAAATTACACCATAAGCAATTAAAAATGGAAGCAGCATAGCGTATACAGAAACAGGTCCTTTACTCAAAAATGAAAATCCGATAAAAAGGCCGGCAAGTACAGCGTTGAGATAATGTTTTTTGCTTTCGCTGAAAAGTTTAATAATGTACGCAATTGCCACCAGCATAAATCCGTGGGTGAAAATATCCCATTGTCCGTCCCTGCCGGAGAGTATAATGTGAAATGAGGTCACGGCTATAAGTCCGGTAAAAAATGCGAAAGTTTTGTTTTGTGTGATTTGCATTGCAATTTTATAAGTCATCAGTACACCCACTGTTCCCAGTAAGGCAGCGGGTAGCCTGAGGGCAAAAAGACTGTCGAGTCCAAAAGCCATTCCTGAAAGTGCCGTTAGCCAGGTGGGCAATGGCGGTTTTTGATAACGCGGGAGATCGTTGATGGTAGTGAAAATCCAGTTGCCTTCCTGGATCATTTCGCGGGCAGTAATAAAGTTGCGCGCTTCCATGATATTGATAAAAACGGCCTCAAGGTTGACAAAGAACACAAGTATACAAGCCAATATCAGCCAAAAGATTTCCTTATTGCTTTTTCTCATTATAATTCAAATAAATGTTTCTTATGTACACGATAGATCCAAAAATATGACCGGCCAGCAACACCGGGTCCATTCTGAAAACGGCATAAATTAAAATCAGGGTTGAACCGGTGAGACTCAGCAGCCAAAATCCAAGTGGGAGAGAGGATACTTTTTTCTTTTCAGAATATGCCCATTGATAGATGAACCTGAATACAAAAACAATTTGCGCGATGATACCCAAAACGAGTAACCAAAACGGAATATTTTCATTTCTGAAAAGTCTGTCAAAACTCTCTGAATCTGAAAATCCGTAAACAAAAACAACCACAGAGACAATAATTATAGTTGTTCTAATTGGTTTTTGAATTTTGTTCCATTGGCCTTGAAGATGCAGGTTTCGCAGATAAATAAAATAAATGATTACCTGTCCAAACATAATGGCAAAGTCGTCCCTGAAATCACCATATAAAAACATTAAGAATGATCCGAAAATACTGAGCACCCAAAACGATGTGGGTGTCATTACTTTTTTATTTTTTTCTGAATCTACCCATTGTATCAGTGTTCTTGCAGAAAATAGTATTTGTGCTAAAAATCCAATGCTGTATATGACCCAATCGCTCATTTTTTGGTTTGGATGTTGTAATGAATGTAGCTTTTTTTCATCCAAACATAGGCAAAGCAGTCAATCAACGGGCCCATAAAGCGATTTTTGAAACTGTATTTTGACTTTCCGGCAATTCTGGGGAAGTGCCTGATTTCCACTTCTTTGATTTTTCCGTTTTGAAGCAAAACCATGGCCGGTAAAAACCGCTGCAGGCCTTTAAACATGGGGATGTTTTTGGCGTATTCGGTTTTGATGATTTTCAACGGGCAACCGGTGTCATGCATTTTGTCGTTGGTGAAAAGTATACGCACCCCGTTCCCAATTTTGGAAGAAATGCGTTTTATAAAAGTGTCTTTGCGTTCTTTTCGCCAACCGGTGACCAAATCATATTCCGGTATAAACGGAAATAATAGTTCAAAATCCTCCGGATAGGTTTGCAAGTCGGCATCAATATAGCCCAGCAGCGGGGTTTCAGTAGCTTCAAAAGCTGCCTTGAGTGCTGCGCCCTTTCCATAGTTTTTGTCAAAAATCAAATAGGAATATTGAGGTTTAGCATTGCAAAACCTGCGAATCATTTCCGGGCTTTTATCATAAGAGCCATCATCTACAAAAAGGATTTGGGTGGATTTGGAAGCACTTTTCAGGTAGTTGTCAAGGTGGTTGAACAAGCGTTCAAGGCCTTCTTCTTCATTATAAACGGGGACTATAATTGTGAATTCTGCTTGCATTAGCTGTTGGTTTTAAGCTTAAATAGTTTTTTTGCCGCCTCAAATGGGGTGGTTTTATGCGTTTCGATTTCCTTAAGTATTTTGGGCAATTCTTTTTTTATTTTGGGATTTCCGTAAAAATCTGTTTTAAGTTGCTCTTCTATGGTTTGGTACAACCAGAACTTGTTTTGCTCGTCTCTTTTATTTTCAAAATAGCCATTTTTTTTAGTGAGGTTTAGGTATTCCTCTACAATTTCCCAAATGGCTTCAATGCCTTCGTTTTTCAGTGCGCTACAGGTGGTGGTTTTTGGCGTCCAGCCGTTTTCCCTTGCTGGAAAAAGATGTAGTGCCCGTTGAAATTCCACTTTGGCTTTTTGGGCGGGTTTTATGTTTTCGCCGTCGGCTTTGTTGATGACAATGACATCGGCCATTTCCATAATACCGCGTTTAATGCCCTGCAGTTCATCACCTGCTCCGGCGAGTTTGAGGAGTAAAAAGAAATCGGTCATTGAGTGTACGGCAGTTTCACTTTGGCCCACACCAACGGTTTCAATGAGAATAACATCAAACCCGGCAGCTTCGCAAAGTATGATGCTTTCACGGGTTTTACGAGCCACACCGCCCAAGGAGTTTCCTGAAGCAGAAGGCCTGATAAAAGCACTTTCTTCTTTGACCAGTTCTTCCATACGGGTTTTGTCACCTAGTATGCTTCCACCACTCAGGGTGCTACTTGGGTCAACGGCCAAAACAGCTACTTTTTTTCCTAATGATACCAATAATTTTCCAAAACTTTCTATAAATGTGCTTTTACCCACTCCCGGGACACCGGTAATTCCAATTCGGATTGATTTATTGGCATAGGGCAAACAAGTCTCTATGATTTGTTGTGCTGCCCCGCGGTGTTTAGGAGACGTGCTTTCAACTAAGGTAATGGCGCGGCTTAGAGCAGTTTGGTTGTTTTTAAGGATGTTTTTTATAATTTCTGAAACATCGGTTTTTTTACGGCGTAATTCTTTAAGGTGTTCAGCGGTAGCGACATCCAGTGTTTTGGATGTCTCATTGCTTTTGTTGGCAGCTTTTTTTTCCGTCCGCTTGGAGACCATATCTTTTGTTTAAGACAAATTTAATAATATGAATTTGATATGCATTGTTTTCTCCCGTATATTTAAATCGCTAAAAATCAAAAACCAAAATTATGAAAACTTTGTATAAAACAGCTGTAACAGCAGCCGGAGCAAGAGCAGGACACATTAAATCTGAAGATGGTAAACTGGACATGGATCTTTCTGTGCCTAAATCCATGGGAGGCGACGGAGGAAACGGAACCAATCCCGAGCAATTATTTGGTGGGGCATATTCAGCCTGTTTTGGCAGTGCTTTGCTCGCTGTTGCAAAAGACCATAAAGTCACCCTGGGTAATTTTTCGGTCACTGCCAATATCAGTTTAACCAAATCTGAAGAAGGTGATTTAAACTTGGTAGCTGTAATGGACTGTTATTTACCCGGCCACGATATTACCACCGGGGAAAAGCTTGTGAATGCTGCTCACGAAATATGCCCTTTCTCAAGGGCAACCCGCGATAATATTGATGTTACGCTCAATTTATTGCTGGATGAAGAATAAATTTTACTTTTTTGGCATGATATTTGAAATATTTACGTTAGTATAATATCAAGCTGAATGAAACATAAAGTAAACTCTTCAAGTTCCGGGGAGTCCCTAAAAAGAAACATTAAGTATTGAAACATAAAAAAAGACCTAAGTGATTCACTCAGGTCTTTTTTTATTTATATTTTATCGGGTAAATTTATTTGATAATTCCACCACAACTAATACGTCCGCCTGCATCTCCTGTGGGTTGGGTTACAAAGTCATCAACACCTTCATGAACGATTACAGATTTTTCAATGATATTTTTGGTTTCGTCATCACAACCAATACACCATTGGTCTGTTTCAAAATGAATCATACCTTTTCCGGTTTCGTCTGCTTTAAAGTTGCCAATGTCACCTTTGTGGTATCCTTCGGCATCACCCCATTTTCCGTGGCGTTCAAAAGTAGGGTTCCAATGCCCTCCAGTTGAGGTGCCGTCTGGTGCTGAACAATCTGCTTTTTCGTGCAAGTGAATGGCATGCATACCCGGAGTCAAACCTTCAAACTCTCCATGCATAGTTACCACACCTCCTTTTTCAGTAAAAGTCACTTTTCCTCTGGTTTTTGAATCGCTTCTGGGCTCCATAAGTATAGAAAGGTGCTTGATTTCCTCACTTTTTTCCACAACTTCTTCAGTAATTTCTTCATTTTGTTCTGATTGTTCCTTTTGATTGTTTTTGCAGGCTGCAAAAACAAGGATTAAACTTAGCAATGTTAGGAATTTGAATTTCATAATATTTGTTTAATGGTTATTTATAGGTACAAATTACGAGATGAAATGCCAGTATCCAAAATTTTAATAAAGATTTAAAATTTTAAAAAGAATCTATACATGCTTCTTTTTTATTTTCTTGATCTTTTTGGGGTTTAACCAAAGGTAAAAACCGGTTACGGAAAGAATCATCAGCCCCAGACAAGTGATGGTCACATAGATTTTCTTGACTTCTTCGTTTTTGGTTTTAATCAAAAAATCAACGATTGAGCCGTCATGGATTTGCTCGATAATGTCCGATGTTCTGGTTTTTACTGAAAGTATTTCACCGCTTTTGATTCCCACCTGAACCTCGCTGTAATGATGTTCAAAGCGCACTTTGGCGGCTCCCTGCTTCAACCTGATGTCGATGCGGTTGATTTCCGGGTCTAAATCGGTATTTTCAAGGATATAGTTTTGAGCGATTTCAGCAATTTTTTCAATGGGAAGTGCAGGCAGTTCAGAAAAATCTCTTTGAGTGGGGGGAATAAAATTGAATTCTTTTTTCCACGCAAGCAAGAGGCCGGTAGCTGCTATGATAAACATAAAAATAAAGAGCGATATCGCTATATATTTATGTATTTTACGATAGCCCCGGGTGGTTTTTGCCAGTTTTTTTGTAGATTCTTGCAAAGAAATTTTTTAGGAATCCCAAAAATAAACAAATCCCGTTCATTACCTAAAAAATTACTGTTAATCATCCCTTATATTTGCAAAGAGTAATTACTGGTATGCAAAAAGAATTTTCCTTTCAGGTATCTCCCGAAGCTGCTGCAAACGAGCAGGCATTGAAGCATTTTGTTTCCAAGCAAGTGGGTATTTCACTTTCTGAAATCAGACATATTGAAATTTTGAAACGCAGTATTGATGCCCGTCAGAAAATCATAAAAGTTAACCTAAAGGTATTGGTTTTTGTCAATGAAGATTTTGAGGGATTACCTATTCTTAAACCTACCTATCAGAATGTTTCATCTAAAGAACCCATTATTATAGTGGGTGCAGGCCCTGCAGGTTTGTTTGCTGCCTTGCGATGTATTGAACTCGGAAAAAAACCAATCGTAATTGAACGCGGTAAAGATGTAAGAGCCAGAAGGCGTGATTTAAAAAAATTAAACATCGAGCACATTGTCAATGAAGATTCAAACTATTGCTTTGGTGAAGGTGGTGCCGGAACTTACTCAGATGGAAAACTCTACACCCGTAGCAAAAAGCGCGGCGATGTGCAGCGCATTTTGGAGTTGCTGGTGGCTTTTGGTGCGACCAAAGAAATTTTAGTTGAAGCCCACCCGCACATTGGCACCAATAAACTGCCCGGGATAATTCAGGAAATCACTCAAACGATTATAGACTATGGTGGTGAAGTACATTTTGAAAGTAGGGTAGTAGATATTCTTATTAAAAACAATGCCGTACAAGGTGTTGCACTTCAAAACGGTGATATAATTGCAGCCAAAAAACTTATACTAGCAACCGGTCATTCCGCAAGGGATATTTTTGAATTACTTTATCAAAAGGGAATCGCAATTGAATCAAAACCTTTTGCGCTTGGCGTAAGGGTAGAACATCCACAGGAATTGATAGACAGCATCCAATACAAATGTGATTACCGCGGCGAATTTCTTCCACCGGCACCTTACAGTATTGTAAAGCAGGTGGACGGGCGTGGTGTGTATTCGTTTTGTATGTGTCCCGGCGGCATTATTGCTCCCTGTGCCACTTCGCCCGGCGAAGTGGTTACCAATGGCTGGTCTCCCAGCAAACGCGATCAGGCAACGGCCAATTCGGGTATCGTTGTGGAAGTGGGACCAAAGGATTTTAGTAAGTTTGGAAATTCACCTCTTGCAGCGATGTATTTTCAGCAGCAGGTAGAGCAAAAAGCCTGGCTGGAAGGCGGTAAAACCCAAACAGCACCGGCACAGCGTCTGGTGGATTTCAGCACCGGAAAACTCTCAACTGATTTGCCAAAAACATCTTATACACCCGGAGTGAAGTCGGTGGAACTTGAAAGTGTACTTCCGGATTTTATTCACAAAAGCCTGCAAAAGGGTTTTGTGGAATTTGGCAAAAGCCTGAAAGGCTATTTTACAAACGAAGCTGTGGTGCACGCTACTGAATCCAGAACTTCTTCACCTGTACGCATTCCCAGGGACCGTGAGACGCTGGAACACATTCAAATCAAAGGGCTGTATCCTTGCGGTGAGGGTGCCGGTTATGCAGGAGGGATTGTTTCTGCCGCAATTGATGGGGAGAAATGTGCTGAGAAAGCTGCCAGATAAAATTTTCAAAATCAAAATACTTATTGGAATTTGGTGATTGAAATAGTTAAAAATTTACGGCGTAAGTTATTCCACAGAGTTTCACAGAGGAGGCACGGAGTTACACAAAGAAAACTGAACATTGATCTTCGAACTCACCTCTAACCACTACCCACTCAAAAACTATTTCACTTCCTCCCTTCCATCAGCGTGAATAGCAAATCGGCCTCTTTTTGCATCGTGCACATTTTCATAACTCTCCCATGGCCAGCCGCCAAACTGGTCTTTCTGATATTGTAAGATTGCCTCTTGTATTCCTTGATGCGAATTGGCCACAAAAGGCCCTTGTTGCACCACGGGTTCGCCAATGGGTTTACCCTGCAGGAATAACAATTCAGCCGGGGCATTTCCGTTTTTAATGGTGATTTTTTCAGTGGGGAATAAATCCAGTGAATGCTCTTTGGGAATGGTAAAGCCTTCAGTTTCAATTTCGTTGCCGTTGTAAAAAAACAAGGTTCTGTTGGTGCCTTCAGAAGCTGTTGGGATTTCCCATTCGGTTCCGGGTTCCATTTTAAGGGTCCAGATGGCTACCTCGTTGGCTGGGTCTGCAGCCCACGAATTGGGTGTGGGAGCAGTTGCCGGAGTGCCTTTGTAATTGCCGGCAACTATTTTTAATTTCACGCCATTGTCTTCAATCACGGGAATTTCTTCATTCCATAACATTCTGAAATAAGGGTCAACACCTTTGCTTTTTCTTGGTAAATTCAGCCACAGCTGAAATAAGAGAAAAGGGTTGTCATTTTCCTGATTCAAAAGCGGAAACATTTCGCAATGCATCACGCCTTTTCCGGCGGTCATCCATTGCACGTCGCCATTGCCAAATCGGCCGGCTGCACCCAGTGAATCACTGTGGTCTGCAAAGCCTTTTTCGACTAAAGTCACTGTTTCAAATCCGCTGTGGGGATGTGCCGGAAATCCGGGCACACGCTGACCGTGATACATACGCCAGCCATCCTTGATGGTAAAATCCTGACCGATGTTTCTTCCATTTAATTGAGAAGGATCGGGACCTAAATGTTTATTTCCTTTTGGAAATTGGTCATTGTGATAGGCACAAAATAAAAAGGGGTCTTGTGTTTCCCAATGGAACCCCAGTTGCTTGATTTTTTTGATGGCAGACATAGTTTGAATTTTAGAAACACAAAATTAACACTTTAAATAATGGGATAGTATTAAGGGTTTCTTAATGGAAAATGGTTTAAGTTTTTCCTTTTCTCTCTCTCCTAATTCTTCTTTTCTTTTCAGCATCTGTTTCAATGATATAGATTACAGGAAGAGCAAAAGATTGTTCATTTTCAATTTTTAAATCCAAAGGAGAAATTTCCTCCAAAGCTTTGATAACTGCCTTTTCAAAAACAGGATGTGGTCCCCTTGCTTGAATATCAAATAATTCACCGTTTTCTGATACTTTAAAAATCGCAAATACTTTTACTTGATCTCCGGGCTTTAATTTCATTATTTTAGAAATACTGTCAATTTCATTTGTATAAAACGATTTGGAAATATCTGATTTTAAAGCCTCTAAATTTTGTGCATATGATGGGAATAATAATAAATAACAAATAAACAAAAGAGTTAGTTTTATATACATAATAACTTATTTTGAATCAAATATAAAGATTAATTTTACCACTAAGGCACAAGGGCACTAAGTGGCACTAAGAAATTAAGACCCTTTTCGAGTTTCAAAAAATAATGATATTAATTCCCTCTGCGGTTCTTTGCGGAATCTTTGCGCTTCTTTGCGCTTCGACGCCTGAAGCTATGAAGCGCAAGGCGGTAAAAGTCAAGCCAAAATACTAATAAATTCAAGACCCCACAATTAAAAAGCAACTATATTCAGGCATCTCAATGCTCAAACAATAAACCGATTTATTTATCCAAAACCTCCTCTTTCAAAAACTGCACTTCATACAAGTTGCGGTAGTGCCCGTTTTCGATTTTGAGCAGTTCTTGATGGTTGCCCATTTCAACAATTTCACCGGCTTCCATCACGATGATAACATCAGCTTTTTTGATGGTGGCCAAACGGTGGGCGATGACTATTGATGTGCGACCTTGTGTTATTTTGGCCGTTGCATTTTGTATGAGTTGCTCCGAATAGGAATCCACCGAAGAAGTCGCTTCATCAAGTACCAGCACTCCGGGATTGCTTACATAAGCCCTTAAGAATGCAATGAGTTGCCTTTGTCCGGATGACAACATACTCCCACGTTCCTTGACGTTGTAATTGTAACCATCGGGCAGGCTCATGATAAAGTCGTGTACACCAATATCTTTTGCAGCCTGAATCACTTCTTCTTCAGTAATATCCGGATTGTTCAGGGTGATGTTGTTCATTATCGTGTCTGCAAATAGGAAGACATCCTGCAACACTACTCCGATGCTTTTTCTCAAGTCACTCAAAGCGATATCTTTGATGTTTTTTCCATCAACGGTTATGGTTCCGCTTTTGATTTCGTAAAAACGCGAAAGCAAATTGATGATTGTCGATTTTCCGGCACCGGTGGCTCCCACAAAAGCCACCGTCTGGTTGGGTTGTACTTCAAAGGAAATGCCTTTGATGACCATTTCGGCATCGTCATAACTAAAATAGACTTTGTCAAAAACAAGTTGTCCTTTTACGTCAGTGAGTGTTTCATTGCCGGTATCTTCTATGGAAGCTTCGGTATCGAGAATTTCAAACACACGGTTTGCAGAAACCATTCCCATTTGCAGGGTGTTGAATTTATCAGCAATTTGGTTGAGGGGCCTGAAGAGCATTTGTGACAATCTGATAAAGGCAACTATCAATCCCAGAGTGATTGTGCTTCCGCCGGCAAGGACTTGTAAACCACCATACCACATGATTAAACCGATGGTAATGGAAGCCGTCATTTCAGTTACGGCAAAAAAGATGGAGTTGTACCAAACGGTTTTGATCCACGCGACTTTATGTTTTCTGTTGATTTCTGTAAAGTTTTTATCTTCGGTTTCTTCACGGGTAAAAAGTTGCACGATTTTCATTCCCGTGATGCGTTCTTGGACAAAAGTGTTGAGGTTGGCCACCTGATTGCGCACTTCTTCAAATGCTTTTTTCATCGCTTTTTGGAATAATCTGGTTGCATACAAAATAAGGGGAAAAACCGCCAAAACGATGAGTGTAAGTTCCCAGCTTCTGTAAAACATAAACCCTAAAATGACCCCCATTTTCAATAAATCACTAGAGATATTGAATAGACCGTCACTAAACACACTGGCTATGGTTTCAATATCATTTACTGCCCGTGTGGTCAATCTACCCACCGAACTTTTGTCAAAATACTTCATTTTGAAGTTCAGGATTTTGTCAAACAGTTTGACACGGATGTCGCGCACCACATTAAAGCCCAGCCAGTTGGAATAATAGAGAAACGAAAACTGAAAAAATACTTCAGCAAAAAGAAAGGCAATCATCAGGGTAATGTAAAACACTAGGTTTTCATAATCCCTTGGGATGATGGAATCATCGATTATGCTTTCCAGTAAAATGGGCTGCATCACCGAAAACCCGGATACGAGTATAGCAGAAATTCCTACAAACCAAAATGTGACTTTATAAGGCTTGGTGAAGCGTAAAAGTCTTTTGAAAAGATGAAAATCAAATGCCTGTCCGATTTTTGCCATAGTTTATAAAAACAGTTCTTTTGGGTAATCCACCCGGGTTAAATACAAGCCTTCAGCAGGTACAGATGTACCGGCATTGCTTCGGTTTTTGCTTTTGATGATGTTGTGAAAATCATCTATGCTAATCTTTTCAAATCCAATTTCAAGTAATGTGCCCACTATGGCGCGCACCATATTTCGCAAAAAACGATCAGCTGTGATGGTAAATACCAACCGATTATCAACTTTCTCCCATTGCACCTTAGTAATAGTGCAATTATAAGTTTTTACGTCGGTTTTTGACCTTGAAAAACATTGAAAGTCGTTATAGTTGTATAAAATTTCTGCTGCCTGATTCATTTTTTCCACATCGGGGCAGTGGTGCAATTTGTGGCAAAAGTCAATGGCAAAAGGGTCTTTTTCCAGACAAATATGATACTCATAAGTGCGTGAAACTGCATCAAAACGTGCGTGTGCATCTTCCTTAACGGGGAAAATATTTTTGATGGCAATGTCATTTGGTAAAAACGAATTGAGTTTGAAAACCAATTCTTTGGTTTGAAACGCTTCCACGAAATCAAAATGGGTATAAATCTGCCGGGCATGTACACCTGCATCGGTGCGGCCTGCACCAACAATTTCGATTTTAGAACGCAAGAGGGTGCTGAGCGCTTCCTCAAGGGTTTGCTGAACAGAAGCAGCATCAGGCTGGATTTGCCAGCCGTGATAGTTTTTTCCGTTAAATGTTATTTCGATGAAATATCGCAAAGAAACTTTTACTTTTGTTGGATAGCAAAGATAATCACTTAATCAAGAAGTTTGATTTTTGATTTATGATTAACTATAATTTTAAGAATTCATTCTATGTCCAAAAAAATCCTGCTGCTTTCCGATACTCACAGTCATATTGACGACGGTATTTTAAAATATGTCACCCAGGCCGATGAGGTTTGGCACGCCGGAGACATTGGCAGTCTGCAGGTGACTGATGCTATTCAAAAGCTAAGACCATTGCGCGCGGTTTACGGCAATATAGACGAAGCTAAAATCAGAGGGGAATTTCCATTGCACCAGCGGTTTGTTTGCGAAGGTGTCGATGTTTGGATGACCCACATTGGTGGTTCACCCGGGCGATACAAGCAGGACATCAGGGAAGAGATGAAAAACAATCCGCCAAAGCTTTTTATCTGTGGGCATTCACACATACTAAAAGTGATGCACGACCCCAAGCACAAACTGTTGTTTATGAATCCCGGTGCGGTGGGCAAGCACGGTTTTCACAAGGTGCGCACGATGTTGCGGTTTGTATTGGAAAAGGGGGAGATTAAGAACTTGGAGGTGGTGGAGTTTAAGCGTTAAAACAAATAATAAAGAGTGTTACCCATGAATTTTATTCCCTAGGATTTTATAGTTTACTCTTATAAAAAGTAATCCTTACCTTGTTCACTTTTTATACTAATCTAAATAACTACTTAACATTTGAATCTTTTCATCCTTAGATAAGTCATAATTAGTTTGATTAAGTAAGGTATTGTTTGAATCCAAAATAAAAAACCCTGAATAACCTATTATCCTATGATTACAGTCAGGACATAATTTATTGAACATAGATCTAAAGGAATTTCTGCCAATCATATAAACCGGAAAATAGTACCCTTCAAAAAATAAATAATTATGAAGTGATTCTTTATTTTTTTTATTCGCCCTTGATACTACAAATAAGTCAAATTTATCTTTATGCTTTAGATAAAGTTCGTTTATTGCAGGATTCATTAGCCGAGATGCTTCACAAGTATTACTGTTGCGATAAAAATATATAACTTTTGTGTTTTTTGTTGAATGGTATATCCTTTCTTTTAATTCATCTATTGTTAAATCAACTAACTTTACGTTTTTTTGGGTTATGTTTGCGGTTTCAACCGGTATATTTTCTTGAGAAGATACAGGTTGACAAATAAAAATACACACAATAGATAGGATTATAAACCTCATTGATTTGCTTGTTTAAGTATGTCCATTTGTTGTTCAGAAGATAATTCCCATGATTCTTGCAAGTCCATGTTCAAAACAATAATTTGAATGTTTTCACCATTTAGTTTTTGGCGCTGTAAAACCTCGTTCCACTTAAAAAGTGCTTCTATGTTATGTGGCTTGTTGAAAAATATACCCCAGTTCAAAACAAAATAGTAATCTTTATCTGCTTCTTTTATCAAAGGTGTTAAGGTTTTATAATTGACCAACCTGCTTATCCAACTGTCAATATTAATTGCATCTTTTTTAGGTTTTTTCCTGATATTTTTGAAGTTGGAAAGTTTATCGATTACTTCAGACACTTTAAGGTATTCTAGATATAACCCATTTGAATCAAATACATGAACCACCGGTCCTCTCAAATAGCCTTCGTTGGTATAGTTAAAAAATCCTTCAAATTCCTTAAAAATAAAAAGTTCGTCTTCATTATACTCAAATTGATTTCCTTTTAAGAATTTATCAATACTATCATGGTCATGAAATTCAAAAATTGGGTTTTGACCTTGAACAACAGGGCATATTAGGAGAAGAAAAAGAAAGTGTAGGTGTGATTTTTTCATACTTGTTCTTTTTGTGATTTATTAAGAAAAAAAAGAGAGTCAGATTATCCTGTATTTTGGACTTTTATTCAACTCCCCTTAATTATTAATCGTTAGAATTTGTTAATAATACTTTATATAAGTCTAAAGCACTATCATAAATAATTGGCATAGTACTTTCAGAAATTGTGAAATATTCAGAAACTCCCATAATTTCAGCACTTTCTATATCAATAGTAAAACTTTCCTCCATTACAAAATGATAATCACCTTGTATAGAGACCAACTCATCTATAATTGAATCATCGAAAAGAAGATAAAAGTTATTTTCATCTATAACATGGTAATTACCATCTACTATTGCATAGTCTTCTACTAAAGATTTGTTTTGATTTGTCCAAGTAATGTTATAACTATCTATTGTTACCGTTACACTATTTATTCTACAAATACTTAGACCACGACAGTCCCGTGATGTTCGTCCAATACCAAAACTGATTGAACCTCCATTGATTCCTCCTTTTGTAGTTATATCTATAGAAGAGGGTGTTTCTGAATCATAAAGTGTTTGGTTTTGTTCTTGAATATCCTCATTAGAACAGGATAGTGAGAACAATGCAAATAGCATAAAAATGATTGATTTTTTCATAAGAAATGGTTTTTAGATTAATTGATGACTAATATACTAAAAAAAAATATCGTCCCTAAGGGACTTATAAAAATTTTGTAATGTATTTATTACCAATATTTTGTCCCTAACGGGACTAAAGCCTTAGAGGGGCTATATATTGGTAATCAAAAGCAAGCCTTACATATAACAAAGTCCGCCAATCGGCGGACGGAATATGTTAATGGTTTATGTGAATTCAATTATTTTGCCGGACTGCAGTGAGAAGTAATATAAAAAACGAGATACCCGCCTTCGCGGGTAAAATAGATGAAAAAAATCCTGCTGCTTTCCGATACCCACAGTCATATTGACGACGGTATTTTAAAATATGTCGCTCAGGCCGATGAGGTGTGGCATGCCGGTGACATAGGCAGTCTTGAGGTGACTGATGCCGTTCAAAAGCTGAAGCCGCTGCGCGCGGTTTACGGCAATATTGACGAAGCCAAAATCAGGGGGGATTTCCATTACACCAGCGGTTTGTATGTGAAGGTGTGGATGTCTGGATGACACATATTGGCGGCTCGCCCGGGCGATACAATCAGGACATCAGGGAGGAAATGAAAAACAATCCGCCAAAGCTTTTTATCTGCGGACATTCACACATACTTAAAGTGATGCACGATCCCAAACACAATCTGCTGTTTATGAACCCCGGCGCTGTGGGCAAGCATGGTTTTCATAAGGTGCGCACGATGTTGCGGTTTGTATTGGAAAAGGGGGAGATTAAGAACTTGGAGGTGGTGGAGTTTAAGAGGTAAAAAACAAAAACCCCGAAGTTGGCATGCTTCGGGGTTTTCTCACTAATACTACTAAGATTTAAGGTTTAGCGCAATCTGTCAACAGATTTTACGAGATTTTCATCCTTATGGATGGCACGATTGGCCAACACTAAAAAAACGATAGAAAGAATAGGAAGAAACATCCCAATACCCTTCTCAGAAACAAAAGTCTCTCCGGATACCGTTAGCGACCGATAAACGAAAACTCCTAGTAAAATAAAGTTACACAGTATGTTCAATCTATTGAAAACAAACTGTCGTTGTCTTTTTTTGTATGAAAATATAGCTATAAAAGCTAGCAAAATCGATAGAATCATCAAAATGGGAAACAAAGGCTCATTTAATGAATACAAAGCATTTCCGGCTGTATCCTTAACATCGGGAAACCATACAAACAATGCGCCCATTAAAAGCACAACCACAATTAAATATACTGTTTGAATGCGTTGAATCATTTCAAATTCTTGTTTCGTGACGCAAAAATAATGTTTCTTTTTTTAAAAAAACCTATCATAAATTAAAATATTGTTGTATTATTGCATCAGTAATTCGCAACCCATTCAACTGCGGTTGGTTATCTTCCGGATAAATTCAAATTACCATCTTCTTATAACTTATTTGTAAAAAAAGTATTACAACAACATAATTCAATATTATTCATGTTTGAAATTTCAGATTTAAAAGAGCAGAAGCTACCTGAACTTCAGGAAATCGCTAAAACACTTGGTGTACCCAAGTACCGCTCACTCAAAAAAGAGGAACTCGTTTATCAAATTCTTGATCAGCAGGCCGCTAATCCCAAAGCTGTTGAGCCTCTGGTAAAAGAGCATAAAGGCGAAACCATAGAGGAAGCAAAACCTCTGTCTCAACAAGACCGAAAAGATTCTAAAGATCAAAAAAGCAAAAGGCCTCAAAAGCCAAAGCATCAGAAAAAACAAGATACTGATGTCAAAAAAGATTCAAGTCCTTCAGGGCCCAAAGACAAGGAGCCTCAGAAGAGCACTCCCGAACACAAAGAGCAACCCCAGCAACGCCAACAATCAAACAGGCCTGCTCATCAAAAAAGTAAAGAAAGGCCAAAACCTGACAACAACGAGGTCAAAGGCGAATCTGAAGAACCAAAAGCCGAAAACAGACCTCAACAATCTCAAGGTGGCAAAAATACCCAGCAAAATAGTCCTCAAAAAAGCAATAGCCCACAAAGTGGCAATACCAACAAAGATCAGGGCAACAAAGACAAGCGCAACCGCTACCGTGAGCCCGATTATGAGTTTGACGGCATCATTCAGAGTGAAGGTGTGCTTGACATTATGCAGGACGGTTACGGGTTTTTACGCTCAAGCGATTACAACTATTTGTCGTCTCCGGATGATATTTATGTTTCACAATCGCAAATCCGCTTGTTTGGTTTAAAGACAGGGGATACCGTTCTGGGAGAAGTAAGACCTCCGAAAGAAGGTGAAAAATATTTCCCATTAATTAAAGTAATCAGAATAAACGGTTTAAGCCCCAATGTGGTGAGAGACCGGATTTCATTTGAGCACTTAACACCACTTTTCCCACAGGAAAAATTCAAGCTTGCCGAAAAGCAATGTACCATTTCAACCCGTATTATGGACTTGTTTGCTCCAATTGGAAAAGGGCAACGTGGAATGATTGTTTCTCAACCTAAAACCGGTAAAACAGTTTTATTAAAAGAAATAGCCAATGCCATTGCGGCCAATCACCCTGAGGTATATCAAATGATCTTGCTTATTGATGAACGCCCGGAAGAGGTAACCGATATGCAGCGAAATGTAAGCGGCGAAGTTGTTGCTTCCACCTTTGATAAAGAAGCCAATGAACACGTGAGAGTAGCCAACATCGTGCTTGAAAAAGCGAAGAGATTGGTTGAATGTGGTCACGACGTGGTTATACTTCTGGATTCCATTACCCGTCTGGCACGTGCATACAATACCGTTCAGCCGGCATCAGGAAAAATATTGAGTGGGGGTGTGGATGCCAATGCGCTTCACAAACCCAAGCGTTTCTTTGGTGCTGCCCGAAACATAGAAAACGGTGGCTCACTGAGTATCATCGCCACAGCACTGACCGATACCGGTTCAAAAATGGATGAAGTTATCTTTGAAGAATTTAAAGGTACAGGTAATATGGAGTTGCAGTTAGACAGAAAAATTGCCAACAGGCGTATATTCCCTGCAATTGACCTGAATGCATCAAGCACTAGGCGTGATGATTTGTTGCTTGATGAAAAAATACTTCAACGTATGTGGGTGATGAGAAAATACCTGGCTGATATGAATCCTATAGAAGCAATGGAATTTATCAATGAGCGATTCAAGAAAACCCGCAATAACGAAGAGTTTTTAATCTCAATGAACGGATAAAAAACTTCACTATAAAATTATTAAGCCCTGTTAGTTTCAGGGCTTTTTTTATGCGGTCACTTTATATATCTTAGCAAAAAAATTACTGAATGAGCGTTGTTTTAATTTTGGTTGGACTGACCTTGTTGGTCGTAGGTGGTGAATTTTTGGTTCGCTCTTCAGTGGGTTTATCAGTGAAGTTTAAGGTTTCAAAAATGGTTATTGGTTTAACCGTTGTATCTTTTGCAACCTCACTTCCTGAACTGGTGGTAAGTGTTCAGGCTGCTCTCAAAGGTTTTTCAGACATTGCTTTGGGTAATGTTATCGGGTCAAACATAGCCAACATCGGTTTGGTTATGGGTTTAACAGCAATTATTTCCCCCATCTTTTTTGATAAGGATTTTTACAAATTCAACTGGCCGGTAATGATGTTTTTTTCGGTGTTGTTGTATTTCTTTCTTTCCAACGGAAACATTTTAACTTTATATGAAGGGGTAATATTAATGGCCCTTTTAGCCGTTTACCTTTTCTTGTTGGTGAGGCGTTCCCGCAAGCAGGTCAAAGCTGCAGAAGATGAAGGGTTACTTGATGGCGTCGTTGAAATTCCCGATCGCATATCAAATTTCAAGGTAGGAGTATGGCTCATTATTGGTGGTTTGGCCCTTTGGATTGGCTCTGAATTACTGGTAAAAGGTGCAGTGGAGTTGGCATTGTCACTTGGTGTAACAGAACGGGTCATAGCAGTTACTATGATAGCTGTGGGCACAAGTGTTCCGGAGTTGGCAGCATCAATTGTGGCAGCTTTAAAAAAGGAAAAAGCCATTTCGTTTGGTAATTTAATTGGATCAAACATTTTCAATATAGGGTCGGTGTTGGGTCTTACTGCGATAATTCACCCCATAGCTGTTCAAAGCAAGGAAGTGCTCACCAGCGATATTTTCTGGATGCTTGGTTTTGCCCTCATACTTTTGCCACTGGCTTTTTTGCCAAAAGCATTCCGACTTGGAAGAACGAAAGGCTTGTTGCTTTTTGGAGGTTATATAGCTTTCGTTGTTTTGGCATTTATGAATTAAAAATAAAAAAAAAGGGGGGGTGTAATCCTATAAACTAACAAATGTTGATAAATACCCCTAAAAAAATAGAGGTATGTTGTTATGAAATTGAAAATAGTTGTAGTTTTGCCCTGTAAAACTTATAATTCAATTTTCTATGTCAACGCTTCGCTTTCGGGCCATCACTGAAACATTAAACAGAAAACCTGTTTTTATTGAAGAAATAGAAAGACGTTCCAATCTGTTTGGAAAAAACGTTTTTAATGAACATGCCATGCGTCAATACCTCACCAAAGAGGCATACAAAGCTGTAATGAACGCAATGGAACACGGTACAAAAATTCCAAGAAATCTGGCAGACCACATCTCTACAGGAATGAAAGAGTGGGCCATTTCAAAAGGAGTAACCCATTACACCCATTGGTTTCAACCTTTAACAGGTGCAACTGCCGAAAAACACGACGCCTTTTTTGAAACAACATCTAACGGCTCATCCATAGAAAAATTCAATGGCGACCAATTGGTACAACAAGAACCCGATGCTTCCAGCTTGCCGAGTGGAGGAATTAGAAATACTTTTGAAGCCCGTGGTTATACTGCATGGGACCCCACTTCGCCTGCATTTATAATAGGTACTACGCTTTGTATCCCTACAGTGTTTGTTTCCTATACCGGTGAAGCACTGGACTATAAAACACCACTTTTAAGAGCGCTTTCAGCCATTGATGAGGCAGCAACTGCTGTGGCAAAATATTTTGACAAAAACGTTACTAAAGTTCACGCAACCCTGGGCTGGGAACAGGAATACTTTTTAATTGACTCAGCTTTGGCATCAACCAGACCAGACCTGATGATGACCGGCAGAACATTACTTGGTCACACTTCGGCTAAAGGGCAACAACTGGAAGACCACTATTTTGGTTCGATACCTTCACGTGTGTTGAATTATATGCGGGATCTGGAAAGGGAATGCATGTTCCTTGGTATTCCTGTGAAAACCAGACACAACGAGGTGGCTCCCAACCAGTTTGAGTTGGCACCCATTTTTGAAGAAACCAATCTGGCTGTTGACCACAATTCCCTTTTGATGGATGTGATGGCAAAGGTGGCAGAGCGTCACAATTTTGTGGTCTTGTTTCACGAAAAACCTTTTAAAGGTGTAAACGGTTCCGGAAAGCACAACAACTGGTCGCTGGCAACAAACACCGGTGTAAACCTTTTAGGCCCAGGAAGCACCCCAATGAGCAATTTGCAGTTTTTGACTTTCTTTATCAACACTATAATGGCAGTTAATGAATATGAAGAACTCATCAGGGCTAGCATTACCAGCGCCAGTAACGATCACAGGCTGGGGGCCAATGAGGCACCACCTGCAATCATTTCGGTATTTATTGGTGAGCAGTTAACTAAAGTTCTTGACAATCTGGAGCACGTTACTAAAGGAAAACTTTCGCCGGAAGAAAAAACTGACCTTAAACTGAATGTAGTCGGTAAAATTCCTGAAATTCTACTTGACAATACAGACCGGAACAGAACGTCCCCTTTTGCCTTTACAGGGAATAAGTTTGAGTTCCGTGCAGTGGGCTCCAAAGCCAATTGCGGGCACCCAATGACCGTTTTAAATACAATTGTTGCCAGACAGTTAAAGGAGTTTAAAGCAGCTGTGGATAAGTTGATTAAAGAAAAGAAAATGAAGAAAGACGACGCAATATTCAATGTGTTGAGAGAATATATTACGGAGTCCAAACGCATCCGTTTTGAAGGCGATGGCTACAGTGAAGCCTGGGAAAAAGAAGCCAAAAAACGCAAATTAAGTAATTTCAAAACCACTCCTGAGGCACTTAAAGCAAAAGTAACCAAAAAAGCAATTACCTTGTTTGAAGAAATGGGCGTAATGAGTGAAGTGGAGTCCAAATCACGTTATGAAATTGAACTGGAAGAATATACCAAACGTATACAGATTGAAGGTAGGGTTCTGGGTGATATTGCCAGGAACCATGTGATACCAACTGCAATCAGGTATCAAAATGTGGTCGTCAATAACGTGAGAGGCTTGAAAGAGATTTACGGAAACAGTTTTACCAAAATGGCTGAACAGCAACTTGAAATCATTGAAGCTATCAGCAATCACATTGAAAAAATCAATCAGGGTGTGACTGAAATGACCGAGGAACGCAAAAAAGCAAATAATCTGCAAGATTCTGAAAAGAAAGCACACGCTTATTGCGAAAAGGTGAAACCACATTTTGATGAAATCAGATACCACTGTGACAAGCTTGAACTCCTTGTGGACAATGAACTTTGGCCACTGACCAAGTACAGGGAATTATTATTCACCAAGTAAAATTCATCCCGTTCCTTTGGAGCGGGATTTTTTTATTGACTATTTTTGCAACACAAACTTTTACAATGAGCCAGGATATCAGTAAACGATACAGTCAACGCGGCGTTTCTGCCGGAAAGGAAGACGTGCACAACGCCATTAAAAATGTAGATAAAGGACTTTTTCCCAAAGCCTTCTGTAAAATAATCCCCGATTATTTAACCAATGATGAGGATTATTGCCTGATCATGCATGCAGATGGTGCGGGGACCAAATCGTCTTTGGCATATATGTATTGGAAAGAAACCGGTGATATTTCGGTTTGGAAAGGCATTGCTCAGGATGCCCTGATTATGAACATTGACGATTTATTATGCGTAGGAGCAACCGATAATATTTTACTTTCCTCAACTATTGGAAGAAATAAAAACCTCATTCCCGGTGAAGTAATTTCAGCTATCATAAACGGAACCGAAGAATTGATTGAAGAACTAAAATCATTTGGTGTCACCATCCATTCCACCGGAGGAGAAACTGCCGATGTGGGTGATTTGGTGAGAACCATCATCGTTGATTCCACGGTTACGGCCCGAATGAAACGCAGTGAGGTGATTGACAATGCAAACATTCAGCCCGGCGA
>NZ_JCBCCK010000294.1:0-1913 GCF_059864935.1 Planktosalinus sp. | reverse complement strand
AGGAACACTCAGAGCTACAATTTTTTTAGGGAAACGAGGTGGAGCCAGCACAATTACCCAACAGCTTGCAAAACAGCTTTTTACAGGAGTAAGTTCTAGAAATTCATTATCAAGGGTGATCCAAAAAATAAAAGAATGGGTCATTGCCACACGTCTCGAGCGACAATATACAAAAGAGGAAATCATCACGATGTACCTCAATAAATATGACTTCCTGAATCAAGCAGTTGGAATTCGTTCTGCTTCCAGGATTTACTTTGGTAAAGAACCCATAGATTTAACCACAGAAGAAGGAGCTATGCTTGTCGGGATGCTCAAAAATTCTTCACTTTTCAATCCGTTGAGAAGAGAAGAAATGGTGCAAACCCGGAGAAACGTGGTCTTACGACAAATGGAAAAAAACAATTTTCTTTCGCAGAAAGTAAAAGACTCCTTGCAACAACTTCCATTAAAACTGAATTACAATCCGGAAGGTCACGATGAAGGATTGGCTACTTATTTTAGAGAGTACGTTCGTGCCGATATCCAAAAATGGATCAACGAAAACCCTAAAGTAGACGGCACACTTTACAATATCTATCGCGACGGATTGAGAATCTATACCACTATAGATTCAAAAATGCAGCAATTTGCCGAGGAAGCATTAAAAGCTCATGTCAAAAACCTTCAAAAAGAGTTTGAAAATCAGAATAAAAATAATAAAACAGCCCCATTTAGAGGCATTACAAAGCAGGAAACGGAAAGCATTTTAAACACAGCGATGAAGCGCAGCAACCGATGGAAAATTTTAAAAACGCAAGGTTTAAGTGATGAAGAGATTAAAGCCTCCTTCCATAAAGAAACTGAAATGAGAATTTTTTCATGGAATGGTGATATTGATACTATAATGAAGCCCATAGACTCCATAAGGTATTATAAGTCATTTTTACAAGGCTCTATGATGTCAATGAATCCACAAACCGGAGAGGTTAAAGCCTGGGTAGGCGGAATCAATTATAAGCATTTTAAATATGACATGGTCAAGCAGGGCAAAAGACAAGTGGGGTCAACTTTCAAGCCTTTTGTTTATGCCACGGCTATTGACCAGTTGCATATGTCGCCTTGTGATACTTTGCCAAACACTCCTTATACCATAGAAGAAGGTAAATATGGGCTGCTTCAACCATGGACTCCAAAGAATGCTGGAGACAAGTATGGTGGAATGGTCAATTTAAAACTTGCATTAGCTGAATCTCACAACGTAATTTCAGCAAATTTGATTGATAAAACTGGCCCGCAACCTGTAATAGACCTAGTTAAAAAACTAGGAATTGATACATCAGATATGTTAGCAGCTCCTGCAATTGCACTGGGAACAACTGATATTAGTGTTTTTGAAATGGTTGCTGCATACAGTGTTTTTGCCAATGAAGGAATTTATGTTGAACCTGTTATGGTTTTCAGAATTGAAGATAAAAATGGCACCGTCCTTTTTCAGCATGTGCCGGAAACACGTGATGTTATAAGTGCTGAAAGTGCTTATGTCACCACTAGTTTGATGGAAGGTGTTACCCAGGGGGGCTCCGGAGGCCGTTTACGCAGAACCTGGACCAATGATTTTTATAACAAAGTGATGACCGGTTACCCATACGGTTTTACAAACCCTATTGCAGGAAAAACCGGCACCACTCAAAACCAAAGTGACGGCTGGTTTATGGGAATGGTGCCCAATCTGGTTACCGGGGTTTGGGTGGGTGCAGAAGACCGTTCTGCACGATTTCCCACTTTAACATACGGTCAAGGTGCTACAATGGCACTGCCCATTTGGGGTCTATTTATGAAAAAATGCTATGAAGATGAAGACTTAGGGGTTTCCAAAGAAGCTTTTAAAAGACCAGAAAACCTGACTATTGAAACCGATTGCAGCAAATGGA
>NZ_JCBCCK010000060.1:0-13942 GCF_059864935.1 Planktosalinus sp. | reverse complement strand
CAGTGGTAACACTTCCACTTGTTCATTTGAACTTGATGTAGAAACCAATTTGGGCACAGAAGACCATTCCAATATTGGAAGCCTGACCTTGTTCCCCAATCCGGCATCACAGTTTGTGACCATTTCAAACCCTAACGGGTTAACAATTGATAAGGTGACGGTTTATGACATTCAAGGGCGAATGGTTATTGAAAATAAAACTCAAACAACTGGAAACTATACTATAGATGTAAGTAATTTTAGTGTAGCTGTATATATGGTTTTGGTTGAGGCAGAAGGCAAACAACTCGCTAAAAGGCTTGTAGTAAACAGATAAGTATTGTTAATTTAGTTAATAAAAAAGTTCGGGAAATTTAATTTTCCGGGCTTTTTTGATACTTGTTAGTTGTAATCCTGATTTTTAAATTGAAAAAACAAAAAATTATAAATCTGTAACTTAAATAAATAGGTTCTTTTATACCTGCTCGCTAAAAACATTTTTAATACTTTTGCAACCAATTTAAAAACTCAAATCAAATCAAATTATGAGAATCTATGTTATTGCCTTTGTGGCATTGTTTAGTGTAACTACCATGTTTGGACAAGAAGGGATGTTCAACAAATTTTCAATCGATGTTCAGGGCGGGCTTCATATGCCTGTAAAACTTGTTGATAACATCAATGAATCAGATTATACCGATTTCAGATCGGGACAACTGGGTGTGCGTTATATGTTCAACGAGTGCTTTGGTGCCAAATTGAGCTACGGTTTCAACAGCTTTGAAGATAAGGAAAACAGTGAATTTGGTGTAGACTACCACAGAGTAACACTTGAGGGTGTTTACAATATGCAACTGGCCAACAATTTTGGTATATTGGCCCATGCCGGCTTGGGTTATGCTTCGGCAGCACCTTCAAGTATAGACGATAATGAGCAAACAGCCATTGTAATGATAGGGTTTACCCCTCAGGTAAAAGTGTCTGAACGTGTATCTGTATTTTTGGATGCCACTTATCTGGTAAGTGCACACCAGCAGTATTTCTTTAACGGACAATTGTTTAACCCAAACTTTCAATCAAGGACAGCTGCTTTTGCTACTTTTAGCATAGGAGCGTCTATTTATTTAGGAAAAAATAGCGGCCACGCTGATTGGGCTAAAAAAGGAAACTAACAGAACTAGTACATATAATTTAAAAATCCGGAGTAATTGATTCGGATTTTTTTTTATGATTTTTATACTTTTCGCAGTATCTTCTCCATCTTTCTGCCTTTGGCCAGTTCGTCCACCAGCTTGTCCAGATACCTCACTTTTTGGGTGAGCTCATTTTCTATTTCTTCAATGCGGTACCCGCAAATGACTCCTTTGATGAGATGTGCACTGGGGTGGAGTTTGGCTTTTTGAAAGAAGGTTTCAAATGTTACTTTTTCATCAATAAGCTCCTGTTGTTTTTTGACATCAAAGCCGGTCAGCCACTCGATTACCTGATGGAGTTCATCTTTTGTTCTGCCTTTGCGCTCCACTTTTGTAACATAGTGAGGATATACCGAAGCAAAGGTCAATTTTGCCATACGCTCATTGTGTTCGGGGGTTGTTTTCATGGGTTATGGTTTAAATTTTTGCTATAGAGGAGATATAGAGATTTGTCTGTGCATATGAAATTATTTTTTTAAGTAAACTTTTTACCTAACCTTATTAACCTATTTCTCTGAATTAGGTAAAAAACAGAAGCAATTAATGGCATAATCAGCATAATAATAATCCAGAAAGCCTTGTTATAGATTTTGTTTTTTACCATATCACTTAAAATGATTATCCAGGTTGCAAATAAGAACATTAAGCCTACAGCTAAGAAAAACTGCGAAAATTCCCAATGCAGGATTTTTGCTATTGCTCCATAGCCTGTCAGCATAATATTGCCAACTACTAAAAACAATACAGTGTTAAAACTGATTTTAAAGTCTTGATTTTTCATCTGTTTATATTTATTTGTTTTTTATCGGTCAGATGTAATGTCCATATAATCATTTTCGGCTTCGTCGCACGCTGTCGCAGAAGCTTTAGCGTTGGCACCCTGAAGCTATGAAGCACAAGGCGGTTGGTATGGCAATTTTGCTTATGGACATTTCATATATGAAAATTTAAGTTAATGTTAGAGTGATTTTTGGATACACGCCTTTGTTCAAATATAACAAACACACAGAAATTTACAAAAGTATACAAATGGAAGAGCCTGATGTAAGTAAAAACCATTTCCCCGAAGTGAGTTATAGACAGGGCATTGTCAAAAGGCTTTTATAAATTAATCAGTGTTTTGAATGTATTGTCAATGACATTGGACATTCTATTGATATCTAATGTTCCCATTTCATCTGTTTTTTTGTGGTAATTCAAATTTCTATAAAAAGCCGTATCTGTCAGCATCAAAGCACTGTATCCAAATTTCCAATAATTCAGGTGGTCAGAAAAATCAATACCCGGCAAAGATTTAGGTCCTGTAAATTTCTTTGTTTTTATTAAGTTTTCTTTTAAAAATTCTTTAGAAAATCTCCTTGCAAATTTCCCTTTTCCAAACTTTGAAACAATTGTAATGTAATCTCCTTTGTTTCCATAAAACCAGGATAATATACCTATGGGATAATTTTGAGTATTATGCTCATCCTTGAAATAGCCAATCATTTCCAATGAAACCATTCCATAGACCTCTCTATCAGATTCTTTTAAGGATTTTGCATGAATATAACTTCCCATATTTTCGGTCCTGAAATAGGGGGGTTCTTCTAAAGTAAATGCCACCAACTCAATATTATAGTTTAAATTTTGACCCAGAAGCTGTCTGGCCAATTCCAACAATCCCACAACTCCACTGGCATTGTCGTCTGCACCTTCTTGTTCGCCCCAAACATCATAATGCGCCCCCACAACAATTGTTTTTGCTGTTGAGGGACCAAAGTTAGCAATCACATTTTTGTAAATATTCCCATCAATTTCATATTCCTGATAGCGGGTGTTTGGAGCATATTTTTTAAACTCGTCAAAAATATAGGCAGCAACATAATTTAATGTTTCAATGTTTTTATAGTTCCTATATTCAGTGGTTTTAGTGATTTCCTTTAAATGATTGACTACAATTAAACTGTCAGTTTGAGCATAAGTTAAATTATAGAAAAAGAAAATTAAAAGCAGTGAGGTGTATTTTTTCATAGGAAGTCTAAAAGCTTAAGTTTGAGCCTGTGTGGGGCAACGTGATTTTTTTAATTTTTAACTCTTTAACCGGTACTCAAACTGGATTATAGCCTATTTTTTAATTTTAGTTGAGGATTGTTCATAAAAATGAGTGGACAACCAAATATATATGTTTTAATTAAAAAGCTTAAATAAATATGGCTAAGCCTCAGCCAACCGTTTGATAATTTTCAGGGATTCCTCAAAAGCGTTGGTCATAAACTCTTTATATTCCTCTGTGGTGTGAAAGTCCACTTTTAAAGTGGTGCCGTTGTTTTCGGGTATAAGTTCATACGCTTCAAGCATATTGTTCCAGGCTTCGGTTTCCGGTGTGAAGTCTTGCTCTTTATAATCGATAATACTCCCCTGATGCCTGAAAGCCAGATAGCGGTTGGGGATGACCTTGTCGATAAGGCTGTACATACCTTCACCTGTGGGGGTAAGGAAATGAATGGTAGCGCCTTCTTCAAAGTGTTCGGTTTTGTAATAGCTGCCTTCACAAAAGGGAGCTACCCAAATGCGGTAAGTAGCATCGTCCCAAAGGATTTTCCAAATTTTATCGGGAGTGGCGTTGATGTGGATGGTGGGTTGAAAGTGGGTCATGGTTTGTTGTTTGTTGTTTGTTGTTGTGATTTGTTTACCTATTTTACAGTTAATCAGGATATTTTTCTTTCATATACCGCAGAGATTCTTTCATTAATATCTCCAGTTGGCTGAGGTTGATGTCATCCAGCTTTTTGGCATAGATACAGGCCCTGCCCATAGTAAATTTGCCCAAACCTTCCAAGAGGTACTTATGTTTTTCCAGCCCGGTAAACACATACAGCGAAAGTGCAGCCTTACGTGGCGAAAATCCAAGGAGCGGGGCATCGCCTTCATGGCCGCTGGCGTATTTGTAATGGTAGTTTCCAAAGCCTACAATACTGGGGCCCCACATTTTGGGCGGATGGCCGGAGGTGTTTTGCATCAGTTCAATCAGTTTGAGACTGTCCTGCTTTTTTTGTTCGCTATTGGCAAAAGTGTCAATAAATTTCAGCACATCGGCATCGGTGTATGTGGTTTTATTTTTGGTCATGGTGTTAGTGGTTGAGTTCGTTTAACAAGCTGTAAATATCCAGTTTTTTTGTAAACATATCAAGTGTCCCGTCAGTTGTTAATGGCCATTCTTCTTTAGGGCGGTCCCAGTAGAGTTCCACACCGTTGCCGTCGGGGTCATCGAGATATAAAGCTTCAGAAACCCCGTGGTCTGCAGAACCGGTTAAGGAATATTGGGCATCCTGTAGCCGTTTGAGAATTACCGCAAGGTCTTTTCGGGTGGGGTAGAGGATGGCGGTATGAAACAATCCCACGCTTTGTTGTGGTGCAGGCGGACTGTTTTTACTGTACCAGGTGTTCAACCCGATGTGATGGTGATAGCCCCCGGCCGAAATAAATGCTGCATCTTCACCTAATTTTTGAGTGAGTTCAAAACCAAGTAAACCACAATAAAAATCGAGGGAGCGTTCCAGGTCGGCTATTTTTAGATGCACGTGACCGATGCGGGTGGTATCGGGTATTCTATAATCAGAAGTTTGCATAACAATCGGTTTTGATAAAGGTTATGGAATCACTTCAACCGCTCCAGTTTTCCCTTTCGTTGAATCAGGTTTTTGTAATCCCATTGGATGGTTTTGGCTTTTTCAAGCCAGCGCTTCAGGTCGTTTTGTTTTATTTCGGAAACGGTATTGAAGAAAATGGAAGCGTCTTTGAATTTTGCTCCCCTTACGTTTAAATCGGGTTCACCAAAATCAGCACCGCTCCAAAACATCAAGCGAATCCCCGGTTTTTGCTTGCTGTAACCCACAATGGGGTTGCCCTCCAAAAACCAAACAGGATGTGCGTGCCAGATTTTATTGTCGGCTTCAGGAAGATTTTCAGTGATGACTTTTGAGAGTATATCACAAATGGCCTTATCCCCGGATGTTTGTGAGTCATTGAATGATTGAATGTCAGGATGTATCATAATTTGGTTTTGACTGTTTTTCAAAGATAAAAAAACTTCCCAGAGATTTTACCGTAAAACATTCGTGCATCCGTGGATTATTTTTTAAACACACTTTAAATTTTCATCTTTTTCTTCAATCACAAATCATAGTTAAAAAAGAATTCTTTTATGACCAAAGTCATTTTTTGACATGTAGAGTCAGGCTAATTTTGAACTCAAACTACATTTCATGAATGTTATTTATCTAACCCTGATAATCAGTACTTTGGTTGCCGTAGGTTTTTTTATTGTCTTTATCTTCAGCCTGAAAAAGGGTCAGTATGACGATACCTATACGCCCTCTGTGCGCATGCTTTTTGATGACGAACTTGTTGATGGGGACAAGAAAGAGCTTCCTTCCGAAGAGAATAATCAAAATAAATCAAACATTCAAACAACTAAAAAATCTGAGACCTAAATTATGGAAGTACAGCAATTTTATTACGACAATAAAATCGTAAAGAAGTTTATTTATGCCACACTTTTCTGGGGAATTATCGGGTTCACCGTGGGTTTGACCCTGGCATTTATGTTTTTGTTTCCCAACCTTACTGAAGGTGTGTCGTGGCTGAGTTTTGGCCGCCTGAGACCGCTGCATACCAATGCGGTGATTTTTGCTTTTGTGGGCAACGCCATGTTTGCGGGTATTTATTACTCGTTGCAACGTCTGCTCAAAGCACGCATGTACAGTGACTGGCTGAGTAAAATCAACTTCTGGGGCTGGCAGTTTATCATCGTGGCGGCTGCAATCACCCTACCTTTGGGGTATACCTCTTCAAAAGAGTATGCCGAGCTGGAGTGGCCCATCGACATTGCCATTGCCGTGGTGTGGGTAGCTTTTGGTATCAATATGATAGGTACTATTTTACGACGAAGACAGCGTCACCTCTATGTAGCCATCTGGTTTTACCTGGCCACTTTTGTTACGGTGGCGGTGCTACACATTTTTAACAGTCTGGCCTTGCCGGTAGACTTCCTGAAGAGTTATTCGGTATATGCAGGAGTTCAGGATGCGCTTGTGCAATGGTGGTATGGACACAATGCCGTGGCGTTTTTCCTCACCACACCTTTCCTGGGGCTGATGTACTATTATGTGCCTAAAATTGCCAATCGTCCGGTGTATTCATACCGGCTTTCCATCATTCACTTCTGGTCATTGATATTTATTTATATCTGGGCGGGTCCTCATCACTTGCTGTATACCGCGCTGCCCGGTTGGGCACAGAGTTTGGGCGTGGCGTTTTCGGTGATGCTTATCGCTCCATCCTGGGGAGGTATGATCAACGGTTTGTTGACACTAAGAGGCGCCTGGGATAAGGTGCGTACTGACCCCACTTTGAAATTTATGGTGGTTGCCATTACCGGTTATGGTATGGCCACTTTTGAAGGACCTATGCTTTCGTTGAAAAACGTCAACGCCATAGCCCACTTTACAGATTGGATTATTGCTCACGTGCACGTGGGAGCACTGGCGTGGAACGGATTCCTCACCTTTGGTATGATTTACTGGTTGATACCGAAAATTTTTAAGACCAAACTCTACTCGATTGCAATGGCCAACTTCCACTTCTGGATAGGAACATTGGGTATCATCATTTACACGCTGCCAATGTATGTTGCCGGATTTGTACAGGCGTCTATGTGGAAGCAATTCAACCCCGACGGAACGTTGGTGTACGGAAACTTTATGGATACCGTAATGGCCATTATGCCGATGTACTGGATGAGAGCCATTGGTGGAACAATGTACTTGGTGGGAGCAGTGATTATGCTTTATAACATTTACAAAACCGTAAAACAAGGATCTGCCGTAACCGACGAGTTGGCTGAAGCTACTGCTTTGGAAAGAGTTTCATCAAGACGCGTTAAAGGTGAAGGTTATCACCACTGGTTGGAAAGAAAGCCGGTTCAATTGACCATTTTTGCAACAATTGCCATATTGATTGGTGGTATCGTGCAGATAGTGCCCACGCTGGTTGTCAAATCAAATATCCCAACCATCACCAGTGTGCATCCTTACACGCCGCTGGAACTGGAAGGACGCGATTTGTATATCCGAGAAGGCTGTGTGGGTTGTCACTCACAAATGGTAAGGCCTTTCCGAAGCGAAACGGAGCGTTATGGTGGCGAGTATGCCAAAGCCGGGGAGTTTGTCTATGACCATCCCTTCCTATGGGGAAGCAAACGCACAGGACCTGATTTGTTACGCGTGGGTGGAAAATATTCAGACAGCTGGCACTTCAATCACTTCTATGACCCGCAAAGTACATCGCCGGGGTCGATTATGCCGAGTTATAAATGGTTGATCAACAACGAACTCAACAAATCTAAATCCGTAAGAAAAATGGAGGTGATGGTGAAGTTGGGCGTGCCATATACTGAAGAAGACATCGCCCGGGCACAGCAATGGATGCTCGAGCAGGGAGAAGAAATAGAAAAGAACCTGTACAACGACCCTGAATTTGTTAGAGTCTATGAAGCCGAAAAAAAATATGCATTGGATAACGGACTTGAGTTTACCGAAATGCGCAATCGCGAAGTGGTGGCTGTGATTGCCTACCTGCAGCGCCTGGGAACCGACATCAGGATCAAGGACGGGGAAGAAGAAGTATCACAAAACCAAAACGAATAAGCCATGCTAAAGTACATCAAAGGACATATGGACTCCATTCAGGATATCGAGATTTTCCCGATTATCTCACTACTTATCTTTTTCACCTTTTTTGCTGCCTTATTTATCTGGGTGGTAACGGCCAAGAAAAAGTATATCGAAGAAGTTAGTAACCTTCCTCTGGAAAATGACATGGAAGAAAACAACCAAAACCAATGAAAACAATAGCTTTTATCAGAATTGTAATAGTTGCGGCAATTTCGCTGTTTTTAATTGAATATATAGCCGGTACTCCAGGTACCTGGGCCATAGTAGAAACACCCATACTTGTGTTAATTTGGATGGCGATTATTTTCTTTATGATTGCCATCGAAGTGAGTGTGGCGGCGTTTCAAAGGTTGCTGTTTCACACCTTAAGCGATGAGGCTAAAGAAAGATACCTTGCAAGCGAAAGAAAAGCAGAAACCGGTGAATGGTTGAACAAAGCCTATGGCTGGCTGGTAGGCAAGAAAAAAGGCCGCAGCGATGAGGAAATCATCCTTGACCACAACTATGACGGAATCCGGGAGCTTGACAACAACCTGCCCACCTGGTGGGTGTATGGGTTTTATGCCACCATTATTTTTGCTGTGGTGTATATGGTACGCTATCACGTGTTTGACGGCCCCACCCAAGATGAAGAATACATACGCGAAGTGACAGCAGCTCAGGCACACATAGAGGAATACCGAAAAACCACCAAAGGATTGGTGGATGCAAGTACAGTGGTGATGCTGACCGACGCTTCTGACTTACAGTCCGGTAAGAATGTTTTTGATACCAACTGTGCTGTATGTCATCGTGCAGACGGTGGTGGCGGAATTGGCCCTAACCTGACTGACAATCACTGGATATTGGGAGGCACCATTAATAATATTTATGAAGTGATTTCAGAAGGAGGTCGCCCCGGAAAAGGAATGATTGCCTGGAAAAATGACTTAAAACCGCTTGAAATTGCCCAAGTGTCGAGTTATATTCTCACTTTAACCGGAACCAACCCGCCAGATGCCAAGGAACCCGAAGGTGACTTTGTTCCACCCGCAGACCAGGCAGAAGGCATCGAAGAAGCACAGGAAAAAATAGAAGCACCCGAAATCACAGAAAGCGAACTCGAAGATAATTTGGAAATAGATTAAGTATAATACTTAGTGAAACTTAGTGTCTTTGTGTCTTTGTGGCAAAAAAGATGATTTAAACTTGATAATGGAAAACGAGGAAAGATTTCGTGACAGTATTGGCACCATCGATGATGAGGGCAAGAGAAATTGGATTTTTCCTAAAAAGCCACAGGGGAGATTTTATAAGTACCGCAAGTATGTAAGCTATTTCCTGTTGGTCATTTTACTGGTTTCACCTTTTGTTAAAATAGACGGCAATCAGTTTCTGCTGTTCAATGTGCTGGAACGGAAGTTCAATATTTTCGGTTTTCCATTCTGGCCACAGGATTTTTACCTTTTTGTTATTTCGATGATTATCGGTGTGGTATTTATCACGCTGTTTACGGTAGCATTTGGGCGTATTTTCTGTGGTTGGATTTGTCCGCAAACCATTTTTATGGAAATGGTTTTCCGGCGCATCGAGTATGCCATTGAAGGCGATAGGGGCAAGCAAATCAGGCTGGCTAAGATGCCCTGGAATGGGGAGAAAATCAGAAAGCGTTTACTCAAGTGGTTTATTTTTTTCCTGATTTCTTTTGTTATATCCAATGTGTTTCTGGCATACCTTATAGGAAGTGATCGTTTGTTGTTGTACATCCAGGAAGGTCCACTGGTTCATATGAACACCTTTATCGGCTTATTGATATTTACTGCAGTGTTTTATTTTATTTTTGCCTGGTTTCGTGAGCAAGTATGCATTATTGCCTGTCCTTATGGAAGGTTGCAGGGTGTGCTTCTGGATACCAAATCCATCGTAGTGGCCTATGACCACAAACGTGGCGAAAGCAAAGCAGGAAGAAAGAAATTCAGAAAAAATGAAGACCGTAATGCCTTGGGTTATGGCGATTGCATCGATTGTTTTCAGTGTGTGAATGTATGTCCAACAGGAATCGATATAAGAAACGGTACGCAACTGGAGTGTATCAATTGTACGGCTTGCATAGATGCTTGTGACAGCATTATGGAATCGGTCAATTTGCCTAAAGGCCTAATAAGATACGCCAGCGAAGAAAACATTGTCAAGAAGAAACCTTTTGAGTTTACGGCGCGGATGAAAGGCTATACCGCAGTATTGGTAATATTAACAGGTTTACTTATCGGGATGTTATTTTTGCGCAGCGATGTGGAAGCCGTGATTTTGAGGTTACCGGGGCAGTTGTATGAATTGAGGGAAGACAATATCATCAGCAATGTATATACTTATAAGCTTCTGAACAAAACCACACGCACTTACGAAAACATGGAATTCAAACTGTTGTCTCACAAGGGTACTATTAATTTTGTGGGCCAGCATGACATTACAGTGCCACCACAGGATTTGGTGGAGGGGACTTTGTTTATTGAGTTGCACAGTGCAGCCCTCGACGGACATAAAAACCGGGTGGAGATAGGCGTGTACAGCAATGGTCAATTGATAGAAAAAACAAGTACCAACTTTTTAGGACCAAGAAGTTTTAACTAATAAATAATTAATAATTTCCTTCTCTTTAGGGGAGGATTAAGGAGAGGTAAAATGAAAATTAACTGGGGAACAGGAATCGTTATCGCTATTGTACTATTTATGTCGTTCATACTCTATTTTGTGTATATGATGATGACTGACAGTAAGTATGATTTTGATATGGTGGTGGAAGATTATTACAAAAAGGAAATCGGTTTTCAGGACGAATTGTATGCCCGGAACAATGCAGCCAGACTTTTATACAAAGTTGAGGTAACGCACGATGATGAAGGGGTAGAGTTGTACTTTCCGGAAGAAATTAGTAATAATATGGAACTGGCTTATGTGTTTTTTTACCGTGTCAATCAAAAAGACCTCGACTTTGAATTGCCTGTTGAACTGAAACAAAATAAAATGTTCATACCCGCTGCAATGCTCCAAAAGGGCAGGTGGGACATCACCATTCGTTGGGAAATGGAAGGTAAAAATTACATCACCATAGAAAACATTAGCTTTTAACAGTGCTGCTCTCTGCTTTTATATTAGGCCTTTTGGGAAGTTTACACTGCGTGGGCATGTGTGGACCCATTGCATTGATGTTACCCGTGGATCATAAAAACCCGGTCAAAAAAGCAATGCAAACCACAAGTTACCACATCGGAAGACTTTTTGCATATGGCATCATCGGTCTGGTGTTTGGGTTGCTGGGCAAAAGCTTTTCACTGTTCGGCCTGCAACAGCAACTTTCAATTGCAGTAGGTGTCCTGATGATACTTGCAGTTGTTTTACCCAACAAACGTTTTGAAAAAACCAAAGTTTCGGCCTTTCTCTATCGCTTTATCGGAAAGATCAAACAACAACTGGGCGCATCAATGAAGAAAAAAACAGCCGACACTTTTTTAACCATAGGTTTTCTAAACGGTTTCCTACCTTGTGGACTTGTCTATATCGCCGTTTTCGCAGCATTGGCAGCAGGTTCTATCATCGAAAGCAGCCTGTATATGGTGTTTTTTGGTTTGGGCACTTTGCCGCTAATGAGTGTAGCCATTTATGCCGGAGCATATTTAAAAGGCATCTCAAGACAAAAAATTAAAAGACTCATCCCTGTTTTTGTGGTCATTATCGGAGTTTTTTTTATCTTACGCGGTATGGGACTGGGAATTCCCTACATTTCCCCAAAACCGGTCACCGAATTGGTGGATGCAAGAATAGAATGTCATTAATTTCTAAAAATTTCAAATTACAAGCATCAAATTCCAAATAACTATTAACAATTAACCAATAACATAATGAACTATATCTCAGCAGAAGAAGCCGTATCGCTAGTAAAGTCAGGCAATAGAATATTTTTTCAGGGAGCAGCGATGACTCCTAAGTTTTTAATTGGCGAATTGTGTAAAAACTATCAAAACCTTCAAGACGTGGAAATCGTTCAGATGCACACTGAAGGCGATGCGCTCTATACCCAAGAGCCTTACAACAACTCATTCAACACCAACAGTTGCTTTGTTGCCGGAAACGTGAGAAAGGCTGTCAACTCCAAACGAGGCGATTATACGCCCATATTTTTAAGCGAACTTCATTTGTTGTTTAAGCGAAACATCCTTCCTCTGGACGTGGCCTTTATCCAAGTATCACCACCGGATAAGCACGGTTACTGTTCTTTGGGCACATCCATTGACGTTACCATCACCGCCATTCAAATGGCCAAAAAGGTAATTGCTCAGGTCAATCCCAACGTGCCGAGAACCCACGGAGATGGCATCATTCACTCAAAAAACATCGATGCTGCGGTTCTTGTTGATTTGCCCATTCACTCTGTTCCAATTCCGGAGCCCACAGAGGTGGAAAAACAAATCGGTTACCATGTGGCTCAACTTGTGGAAGACGGAGCCACTTTACAAATGGGTATTGGGGGTATTCCCAATGTGGTTTTGTCCAATTTGATGAACCACAAACGTTTGGGTATTCATACTGAAATGTTTTCTGACGGAATCCTGCCACTGATTGAAAAAGGCGTCATTACCGGAGAGGACAAAGTGGTGAAGCGTGGCAAATTAGTAACCTGTTTTGCCATCGGCACTCAAAAACTTTATGACTTCCTTGATGATAACCCCATAGTACACTTCAAGGAAGCGGCTTATACCAACGACACGGCAATCATTCGCCGAAACCCTAAAGTAACAGCCATCAATAGTGCCATAGAAATTGACCTGACCGGTCAGGTTTGTGCCGACACCATTGGAAAACTGCAATACAGTGGAGTGGGGGGGCAAATGGATTTTATTCGCGGTGCTTCTCTGTCTGAAGGTGGTAAACCCATTTTGGCGATGCCTTCAACTACAAACAAAGGGATTTCTAAAATTGTTCCTTTCCTGAAAGAAGGTGCCGGTGTAACTACCACCCGAGCCCACGTGCATTACATCGCTACCGAATATGGAGTGGTGGATTTGTACGGCAAAAAACTAAGGGACAGGGCAAAAGCACTAATCTCTATTGCACACCCGGACCATCAGGAAGCACTGGAAAGAGCAGCTTTCGAGAGGTTTGATATTTAATGCATTGCTAATGCTTTGCGTACACCGCGCCTTTGCGGTGCCATTGTGATGATAAAAACCATTGAGAAATTAAGTGTGATTAAAAGGATACTTTAATGTTTCTTAATTTCTTAATGGTTCAAAAAAAACCGAATTAAAATGGTACAGCTGAGGTTACCCTCATTTCTTGTTGGGTAACGGGATGAACAAAAGTTATGCTCTCAGCATGCAAATGCAGTCGGTTCCCTTTTTTCCCGTAAAGGTCATCACCAACAATAGCCAATTGCAACCCCGACTGATGCGCTGCGTGTACCCTCAACTGATGCGTCCTACCAGTAATGGGATAAAAATACACCCGTGTTTGCTTGTTTTTAATCTGAATCACATCCCAGCGGGTTTGTGCCGGTTTTCCATGTTTATAACACACCAACTGCCGTGGGCGGTCATCCAGATCGACCCGTAAGGGAAGGTCAATGAGCCCTGTAGGTTGTTTTAAGATGCCATCCAACACAGCCACATACCGCTTTTGAATCTGGCGTTTTATAAACTGCTTCTGGAGCATTACATAGGCTTCTTCATTTTTAGCAATAAGCATTAACCCTGAAGTGGACATATCGAGTCTGTGCACAATCAGCGGACCAGTAGCGTTAGGATAAAGCGTTTTAATCCGGCTGTACACAGAATCGGTGATTGCCTTTCCGGGAACAGATAAAAACTCCGCCGGTTTGTTGATGGCCAGCATGACCTCGTCTTCATAAACAATCTCAGGGTTGTTAACTCCGTCAAAGCCTTGCTCAAACGGATTGACTTCCATTTCCAAACCATCAAGCATATGAGTCATCAGTATGGGTTCACACTTGCTTTTGCAGGCGGGGTAGAACTGTTTGTGTTTACGCACTTCAGATGCAGGCGATTGTCCCCACCAGAATTC
>NZ_JCBCCK010000286.1:0-3660 GCF_059864935.1 Planktosalinus sp. | reverse complement strand
GACAGTACAACATTTACTGCTGTGTATGTGATCACACAAGATGATCTTGATGCCGGTGAGGTAGTTAACCAAGCTACTGTTTTTGCTGAAGATATAAACGGTAACACGATTGAAGATTTATCTGATGATCCAAATGATCCAACTAATATAGATATTAATGGTAATGGTAATCCTGATGACCCAACTGTTGTTGTGTTACCACAGGTTGGTCCAGCTTGTGAATTTATTAGATACAATTATGTGACACCAAACAATGACGGCAGGAATGACTATTTCAGAATCAACTGTATTGAGGACTTCCCAAATAATAATGTACAAATATTTAATAGATGGGGTGTTCTTGTATTCGAAACTGATGGATACAGTAATGAAACAAATGATTTTAGAGGTGTATCTGATGGTCGAGTAACAGTGAAACAAGGAGATTTACTTCCAACCGGAACTTATTATTATATTATTAGATTCCTTGGAGATGAAAACCCAGGACAGAGCTCATATTCAGGTTATTTATATTTAAACAGATAAATTTCAAAAGCGCAGCGGTGCTATAAAACCACCGCTGTGCTTTTGTTAAATAAACTATTAAAAATGAAAAGAAATTACATTTTAATATTAGCTGTAATAGTACTCGCTACTTGTTATAACGGTAACGCACAGCAAGACCCACAGTACACACAATATATGTACAATACTCAGGTAGTCAACCCTGCTTATGCGGGTTCAAGGGAGTCTTTGAGTATTGGAGCTTTATACCGCTCCCAATGGGTTGGGTTAGAAGGTGCCCCAAAAACATTTACTTTATCGGGACATGCGCCTGTGGGTTTTAGTAATGTTGGACTTGGAATGTCGATTGTTAGAGATGAAATTGGTCCATCAACAGAGACTTGGGCCAATATAGATTTTTCCTATACTATCCAGGCATCAGAGCGGGGTAAACTAGCTTTTGGTTTAAAAACTGGAGCCAGTATTGTTGACATTGATTATACTAAGTTAACAGCATTTGATCCTACTGAAATTCCACTGGATAATGTAGACAATAAGGTGAATTTTCAGATTGGCGCCGGAACATTTTATTATTCTGATAGATTTTATATTGGTTTGTCAATTCCAAATTTTGTAGAGTCAACTCATTTTGATCAGGCTAGCATTGAAAATACTGAGATTAGTGCTCTTGGAAAAGACCGCTTACATTATTTTTTCATTACCGGTTATGTGTTTGATTTATCAGAGAGCGTAAAGTTTAAACCGGCTTTAATGACCAAAATGGTAACAGGATCACCACTTCAAATTGATGGCTCTGCTAACTTCTTGTTTTATAATAGATTTACTTTGGGCGCAGCTTATAGATGGAGTGCTGCTTTTAGTGCCATGGCTGGTTTCCAGATCACAGACGAGTTGTTTCTTGGATTTGGATATGATAGAGAAACAACAGACTTGACTAAGTATAATGATGGGTCTTTTGAGGTATTCTTACGATTTGAATTATTTAAAAATGTAGAAAGAGTCCTTTCGCCAAGGTTCTTTTAAAAAGATAAAAAAAGTGTGATGAAAAAAGTTAATACATTAATTCTAATTCTTTTAGTTGCCTTTTGTTCTGTGAATGTTCAGGCACAAAGAGCTCAATTAAAGAAAGCAGAAAAAGCATATGACCAATACGCCTTTATTGACGCACAGAAAATCTACTTAAAAGTTGTAGAGGATGGATATTCTTCAGCTGAAATTTATAAAAAACTCGGTAATACCTATTACTTCAATGGTGATTACAAAAATGCGGCCATCTGGTATGAAAAACTGGTCGATGAATTTCCCGACCAAACAGAACCGGAATATTATTTTAGAGCTGCACAAAGTTTAAAAAGTGCTGAAAACTATGCAAAATCAGATCAGCTCATGGAACAATTAGCATCTATGGAGGGCTCTGATTTAATTATTCAAAATTTTAAGGAAAATAAAGATTACTTAAGTTCAATTATGAACGCTGAAGACAAGTATATTGTTGAACGTGCCGAAATAAATAGCGAATATTCAGATTTTAGCCCATCATTCTACAATGGAAAAATTGTCTTCTCTTCTGCTTCAGGATTGGGAGTAGAGAGAGTTAGGACTCATGACTGGAGCAACCAACCATTCCTAAACCTTTATGTTGCCGACATGGATGAAGAGGGCAGGTTATCCGGAGTTTCAAAGCTTCCGGGTGATATCAATACCCGATACCATGAGTCCTCAGCAGCATTTACTAAAGATGGTCAGACGGTTTATTTTACACGAAACAACTATTTGGAAGGGAAAAAGCGTAAAGACAAAGAAAATATTATTGGACTTAAAATATATAAGGCCATAAAACTTAGAGAGAACAATTGGACAAATATTACGGAATTGCCTTTTAACTCAGATACATATTCTGTGGCACATCCGGCATTGAGTGTGGATGAAAAAAGACTTTATTTTTCTTCTGATATGCCGGGAACAAAAGGCCTGTCAGATCTTTGGTATGTGGATATTTTAGGAGACAACCAGTATGGGGAACCTGTAAATTTGGGAACTTCAATAAATACAGAAGCCAGAGAGTCATTTCCTTTTATAAGTCAGAATAATGTGTTGTATTTTTCAACTGATGGTAGAGCCGGTTTAGGTGGTTTAGATGTCTATTACACACAACTGGATGAAAACGGACTGCCCACAGAAATTTATACAATGGGAGCACCCATTAACAGCAATAAAGACGATTTTGGGTTTATTATCAACGAAGAAACAAGAATTGGATTCTACTCATCAAACAGAGAAGGTGATGCCGGAAGTGTCGATGATGATATCTACAGAGTTAGACGAATTTGTGAAGTTACCGTAACCGGACTGGTGACTGATGAAGATACCGGTGAAATGCTGCCCGGAGCTTTGGTAACAATTCTTAATGAGAATAATCAGGTGGTAAATAGTATGACTGTAGGTGCAAATGCCACTTATAATTTTGTTGTTGATTGTGACAAGCAATATACAATTAGAGGTTCACTTGAAGGGTATCACCCAAATGAAAAAATTATAAATACTCCTGATGAAACATCAACCATAGATGTTCCATTATTATTGAAATCAGCAGACCCTTGTGCACCGGATGATTTAGGATGCAGACTTTCTTTACAGCCTATCTATTTTGATTTTGATCGCTACAACATCAGACCAGATGCTGAAATTGAACTGGCTAAAATTTTAGCGGCTATGAGAGAATACCCACAATTAATCATCCATATTGAGTCCCATACCGATAGTCGTGGTAGTCACTCTTATAACGAACTGCTTTCTGAAAGACGCGCACAGTCAACACTTGATTGGCTTGTCGGTAAAGGAATTAGCAGAGACAGGCTTAGTGCCAAAGGTTATGGAGAATCAAGACTTATCAACGAATGTAAAGACGGTGTTCAATGTAGTGAAGAACAACACCAACTCAATAGAAGATCGATGTTTATCATACAGAATTAATTTAAGTTAAGATAAGATAGAAAGTGCCTCATTCTGATAAAATTCAGTTAATGAGGCGCTTTTTTATTGCAACTATCACCCTATTTTGTACTTTTGGTAAAAAAGTAAGCTATGACTGAGGAAATGGTTGTCCTTGTCGATGAAAATGACGAAAAAATTGGCTTAATGCCAAAACAGGAAGCC
>NZ_JCBCCK010000276.1:0-4745 GCF_059864935.1 Planktosalinus sp. | reverse complement strand
TATCTATGTGTGGGCCAACAATTCCGTCATCTCTGACCAATACACCAACACCAAGGCCGGTATAATTGTCCCCAACACTGGTCTGTGGATCTAGACTATTAGCCCTATGGATGCTTCTTCCGCGTGTATCATCTTTAACATCTGGGGCAACAATAAGCTCAACCCATTTTACAAACGGTAAACTTGCAAGGTCATTTAGACAATTGTCGGGAATAGACAAATCAATTAAATCTGACCCTTTATATTCTTGAATAATTTGAATTTGCAATTTTTCCAGCTCACTTTTTAATAGTTCAAGAGGCGCGTTTTTATGAAACTGTATTGTAACTTTTATGTTACTGCCGTCCATAGCCCAAGATTCAAATGGTGGGTAATTCAATTCTTTTGAAATTTTAAAAGCCGCTTCCAGCGGAATAATGCCTCGAACCCCATTGTCTCTAAGAAAGTCTATCGAAGTATTGGCAGGAAAATAAAACAAATAGGTTTTGTGAGGAATGTAATCCAGCAATTTTAAATTTGCGTTTTTGAACCTGTTCTGAATGGTTTGACTTGGAGTTTCATAAAATTGAATCCAGCCAAAATAACCATTGTCAAAATAGGCATGTTCAGGCATTTGGTTCCATTGAAATGTTTGAATGTTTTCCGGAAATTCAATAATTTCTTCTTGAAAATGAATGGTGTAATCGTTCTGGGAAAAACCGAAATTGAAAATAAAAATCAGGAGTAAGACCCCTATTATTCTTATTCTCGTTTGAGTAATTGTGGAGTTTTTTTTCATTGAAAGTTAAGATTGATAATAGAATAGATTTCCAAATATATCCATTAGAAATTAAAAACTTCATTTTTTTTTAGTTAAAATAATTTTACTAAATGTTAGACAAAACATCAAATTAAGTTTTAAGGCAGGGTTTTACTATCTTTGCAGCCATATGAAAAAAGAAATTCAAGAGTTGGTAGATGATGGTTTGATGTTGCCTTTGATGGAGGAATTTTACACCATTCAGGGAGAAGGTTTTCACAAAGGTACCGCTGCATATTTTATCAGAGTGGGCGGATGTGATGTGGGTTGTCACTGGTGTGATGTTAAAGAAAGCTGGAATGCAGATTTACACCCTCCATCACCAATTGAGCAAATTGTTGAGAATGCTGTAAAATATTCAAAAACTATCGTGGTTACAGGTGGTGAGCCGCTTACTTGGAATATGGTGCCGTTAACAACGGCTTTAAAATCCAAAGGACTTCAAACACATATAGAAACTTCAGGAGCATACAAACTCACAGGGGAATGGGACTGGATTTGCCTTTCACCAAAAAAAATAAAATTACCAGTTGAAGAAATTTATCCGGTTGCCAATGAACTAAAGGTAATTGTATTTAATAAAGACGACTTCAGGTTTGCAGAAGAGCAGGCAGCAAAAGTTTCCAATAACTGTATTTTGTACTTACAGCCTGAGTGGAGCAATCGTGCAAAAATGACCCCTTTCATAGTGGATTATATCATGCAAAATCCCAAATGGAAAGTTTCACTCCAAACACACAAATACCTCAATATTCCTTAAAGTTTATTTTGTCTTTGTGAAAGGCACCTCTATAAAACGATCGTCCCAGCCAATCATCAGGCTCACGCCATTAGAAGTGGGTTTAAACGCCATAGAAAGCGATTCAATTGTAGCTGCTGCACTTTGTGATTTAACTGTTAGACGTGCATGGTCCAAACTCTCGTCATAATTAAAAGCACCCCAAGCATTGGTGTCGCAATTAATAATTACAACCCACTCTTTTTCCTTGGGAATAGTGTAAAGTGTATATGTTCCCGGTGTAATAATTTCGTTGCCAAACTTCAAAGGTTCATATATTTCCAATTCTGTGGCTTCGTTAGCACCGGTGCGCCATACTTCACCGAAAGGTACCAAATCACCAAAAATAACCCTGTTGCGTTTTTGTGGCCTGCTGTAAATCACACGGATTAGTGGAGACATATCATTATTTCTCGCTATCGAAATATCCATCGGACTGGCATCAAGTCTTGGAAATTCTTGAGCAGATGACTGTAAAGGGAACAAAAATATTATTGTAAGAAGGAGTGTGAGTTTTGAAATTTTCATTGAAGATTCAATTTTAATTTCTCAAAAATAACGAATTAGGCTTCTATGCATGTCAAAATTTTATGTTAAATAATTTTGTGTAGAGATTCAATAGAAATCGGAGCTGAAAATAAAATAATTTTTCCACAGAAATTTGTTAATAACTTAACAGCCAAAAGATGTGTTAAACCTCAATTTTACTAATGGTTTTGTTATATTTGCCCGTTAAGCTTTTTTTGTAAAAACAAGTATCAAAAAGCTTCCTAAAATATAAAATTTCAACCTAAAAAATTTATGAGCGAAGAATCAAAAAAAACTTATGGTGCCGATAGTATTCAGGCACTGGAAGGAATGGAACATGTGCGCAAGCGTCCATCAATGTACATTGGTGATACCGGACTGCGTGGTTTGCACCATTTGGTTTATGAAGTAGTGGATAATTCCATTGATGAAGCTATGGGTGGCCATTGTGATCGCATTGATATCTGGATGAATGAAAATGGTTCACTATCGGTAAAAGACAACGGTAGGGGTATTCCTGTTGACCTTCACAAAAAAGAAGGCGTTTCAGCACTTGAAGTGGTGATGACCAAAATTGGTGCAGGGGGTAAATTTGATAAAGATTCTTATAAAGTTTCCGGAGGTCTTCACGGTGTTGGGGTTTCTGTTGTAAATGCACTTTCCACCCACCTTAAAGCTACTGTTTATCGCGATGGGAAAATTTGGGAGCAGGAATATGAACGAGGTAAAGCCTTATATCCTGTTAAATCTGTCGGAGAAGCAATAGACAGAGGTACCTTGGTAACTTTTACCCCGGATCCGTCCATTTTTCAACAAACCACAGAGTTTATTTATGACACCCTTGCCGGAAGAATGCGCGAGCTCGCTTTTCTCAATAAAGGAATAACAATTACGCTGACTGACAGAAGAAAACCCAATGAAGACGGAAGTTTTGAAACTGAAACATTCCATAGCAAAGAAGGCTTAAAGGAGTTTATCCGTTATCTGGACGGCAATCGTGAGCCGCTAATAAAAAATGTTATTTCCCTGGAGTCTGAAAAAAATGATATTCCCGTTGAGGTGGCCATGATTTACAACAACTCCTTCAATGAAAACTTACATTCATACGTTAACAATATCAATACCCACGAAGGAGGTACGCATCTTTCAGGTTTTAGAAGGGGCTTGACAACCACACTAAAGAAATATGCCGACAACTCCGGATTGCTTGACAAACTCAAATTTGAGATTTCGGGTGATGATTTTCGTGAAGGATTAACAGCCATTGTTTCTGTGAAAGTAGCCGAACCACAGTTTGAGGGTCAAACCAAAACCAAACTGGGCAACAGGGAAGTTACTGCCGCCGTAAGTCAGGCAGTTTCAGAAATGCTTACTGATTATCTGGAAGAAAACCCAGATGATGCCAAGACCATCGTTCAAAAAGTAATCCTTGCAGCACAGGCCAGGCACGCTGCGTCAAAAGCTCGTGAGCTTGTACAGCGCAAGAGTGTGATGAGTATAGGAGGTCTGCCCGGTAAACTTTCAGACTGCTCTGAGGAAGATCCAACACTTTGTGAGGTTTTCCTTGTTGAGGGTGACTCTGCAGGTGGAACCGCAAAACAAGGACGCGACAGGAATTTTCAGGCCATTTTGCCGCTAAGAGGTAAAATCCTTAACGTGGAAAAAGCCATGCAACACAAGGTTTTTGAAAACGAAGAAATCAGGAATATTTACACGGCACTTGGTGTTACCATCGGTACCGAGGAAGACAGCAAAGCATTAAACCTTTCCAAACTGCGCTACCATAAAATTGTCATTATGTGTGATGCCGACGTAGATGGTAGCCACATTGCAACGCTTATTCTTACGTTCTTCTTCCGCTATATGCGTGAGTTGATTGAAGCCGGGCACGTTTATATTGCTACACCGCCACTTTACCTGATTAAAAAAGGCAACAAAAAAACCTATGCCTGGAGCGATAAAGACCGTGACAGAATCAATATGGAATTTGGAGGAAGTGCTGCAATACAGCGTTACAAAGGTCTTGGTGAAATGAATGCAGAACAACTTTGGGATACCACGATGAACCCTGAATTCAGAACCTTAAGACAGGTAACTATCGATAACCTGAGTGAAGCTGATCATATTTTCTCAATGCTCATGGGCGATGAGGTGCCACCTCGTAGAGAATTTATTGAAAAGAATGCAATTTATGCCAATATTGACGTATAAACAATCCTATTTTTAATTAATTAAAAAACCTCATTAAAACTTTATTGAGGTTTTTTTACTTTAAAAGTTTCGGGTTTTATAAATTTAAACTGTTCTAATATATTGAAGACTTTAAAAAATACAATTATGAGAAAACTTAGTATATTATTCTTGTTATTTGCAAGTGTGTTTGCCCATTCCCAAAATCAACTGGAAGACCTTTTGGCTGCCGGTATTGAAGATGCACAACGCTTTTCTGAAGGATATATTAAACCTGCAGCTGAAGGAGTGATTTACAATTTGTCAAATGGATGGATGCAAACTGCCGAAGTCAAGAAACCTTTAAAGTTTGAAATTTCACTTATTGGAAATGCAACCATTATAAATAAAGAAAAAAGAAGCTTCACACTGAATACCAATGATTATAACAATTTGTATTTCAGAGATGAA
>NZ_JCBCCK010000257.1:0-5658 GCF_059864935.1 Planktosalinus sp. | reverse complement strand
ACAGACGCACACGCATTGTTCTTATACCTGATTTAGATAAGTTTTTTGCATTGCTTGATTCTGAGGCTACTATGGCCGGGAATTAAGTGATTTTTAATTTAGGGCGAAGCGAAAAAGGGTAATCAAAATGATTGCCCTTTTTTATGAATTGTTCTCTTTCTCTTCTGTTTCTTTATCTTTTTTTACCTGACGCCGCCACTGAAAATATAAAAAGACCATCACTAGCGGCAAGACAATAAATACAATAATGTCAAACCAACTGTTCAGGTTTATGGGTATGTTGTTCTGGGGGCTAGGCACATGGGTGGGCTGTTGAGCCATTAAAGCAGTTGTAAATAAAAGCGTGGCTATATAAAAGAATCTGTGCATAGTTGAGGGTTTAATTTGTGAATGAATATACGAGATTTTTTATGGTTTTAAAAATTTCAGCGGTTATTTAGTAGAAATTTAATATTCGGGCATAACCACATACGTGTCATCGCCGGGCACTTTAGGAAATTGTTTGTTACGCCATTTTTCTTTGGCCATTTCCAGTTTTTCTCTATCTGAAGAAACAAAATTCCAGTAGATCAATCGTTCTTCATCAAAAGGCTTTCCGCCAAACAGTAAAATATGGGTATTGGGTTTCAAACTCACTTTGCAAGTGTCCTCTGCTTTTGATACCAGCATATTCCCTTTTTCAATTGATTTGCCACAAGCTTCAATTTCACCTTCAACGATACAAATGCCAATCTCACCGTTCAACTGACCGGAAGTGTTTAGTTCAAACCCGTTTTTTGAAATTATTTCAATCATAAACAATTCCGACTTTACCGGTACGGGCGATTTTTTTCCATAACCTTCTCCTGCAATGATTTTGAAAGTTGTCCCTTCTTTTTCCCATTTTGGAAGTGAATTGGCTTCAAAGTGATGGAATTCAGGTTCACAATCTTCTAAATATTTCGGTAACGCCACCCAAATTTGATAGCCGTGTGCTATAAAAGTATTTCCGTTTCTTAATGCATTTGGAGTTCTTTCTGTGTGTGTCACCCCTTTTCCAGCTACCATCCAATTCACTGCCCCCGGGGTGATCAATTTATTGGAACCTATGCTATCCTTGTGAACAATTTCGCCTTCAAGCATAAACGTGAGAGTGGAAAGTCCACTGTGTGGGTGCTGGCCCACGTCCATATAATTTTCGGGTCCCAGAGTCGTGGGCCCCATATGGTCGATAAAAACAAATGGCCCGACCATCCTTTTTTTGCGAAAAGGTAACAGCCGACCTACTAGAAAGTCACCTATATCCCTGCTTCTTTCTTCGATAACCAAACCAATGTTTGACATAAAAATGCTTTAAGTAAAGTTATGGAATATCAATTTAATGATATTGTTCCAATAAGTATTTAATCAAGTCAGTAGTGGTAACAATCCCTACCAGATTGCCGTCTTTAACTACCGGAAGTGCATGAAACTCTCTGGATGCAAGAATTTTTGCAGTTTCACGGATTGTGGTATCTTCTGTAACAGTAATAATGTGTTTTGTCATTACCTGGCTTATGTCAAACATATCATAAACCACGCTGTCTATTTCTTCGTCTTCATATACAGCGTCTGCAAACGAGATTCTAAGCAAGTCTGAGTGACTCAGCATTCCGATTATTTTGGTTCCTGTAACCACCGGAATATGCCTAATGTTGTGCTTTTTAAACAGTGCCTCTGCCTTGGTGAGCTCGTCACCAAGGTTTAGTTTGACTACATTTTTAGTCATAATCGTTGAAACAGGAACATTTTTTTTCATAGTGATTGCATATTAAAACAAAACATAAAAATAAAGATACTAACAGGAATCAAAAATGACAATAATCAGGTTATAACTTCTTGTTAAACTTTTATTAAGTGTGCCAATCAAAACTTGAAAGTTTTTGTGTTTTGACTTAAAACCCTTAGTTTCGCAAGAACACATTTTTAAAAACATAAAACAAAGCAAATGAGTCAAGTAAAATTAAATGACACCGTAAGAGTACATTACACAGGAAAATTGGATGACGGACAAATTTTTGACAGTTCATTACAACGTGAACCCCTTGAATTCACATTAGGTCAAGGGCAATTAATCCCGGGTTTTGAACAGGGTGTCCTTGATATGAAAGTGAATGAAAAGAAAACCATTCAAATTCCTCATACCGAAGCTTATGGTGAAGTTAAAGAGGAACTGTTCCACGAAGTGGAAAAAGACAAATTGCCGGAGGAGTTGAAACTGGAAGAAGGAATGGGCCTGATTTCAAAAGCTCCTGACGGTACAGAAAGACAGTTGGTTCTTCATGAAATTAAAGAAAACACCATCGTTGTTGATGCCAACCACCCCCTTGCCGGAAAAGACTTAACTTTTGAACTTGAATTGGTTGAGATCAAGTAGGTTTATTGTTCAAAGTTTATAGTTCAAAGTTATATTGACTTTATCTAAACTTAAAAAACATTCTTAACAATTTATATAGAAAGAGGTACACAAAGGTCTTAAAAAATCTTTGTGTGCCTTTTTGGTTTAAATACTTTATGTAGAAGCCAATATTTAGCCAAATAAACTGTGAGTTTGTATTTTGTTATCTTTTTTGTTGTTACTTGTTAACTCACTCGGTGTCTTTTAAAATTAAAATCACAACTGACTTTCTTTTTTATGAAAGCGCTGATTATGAGGACCGATTATCCATATATAACTTTAACTAATAACCTTTTTATGAATCTTAAAAGAATCTTTGGCGCATTACTAACTGTACTGGGTATTGGCGCATTAATTTATGCTGCAATATTGTTTGTCAACTCTGGTAATTCTAACGAAAATATCAAAACCCTCATCATTTACGGAGGTCTCGGGCTGCTTTTCTTTATCGCAGGCATCAGTTTGGTACGCACTACAAAAGACGAGGCCTAAAGCTGTTTAGATATTAGATGTGAGACATTAGACATTAGACGATAGACTTCAACCTTCTCAATTCAAGTGAAAGGTGAGGGTCTCGTTGTCATATCCTTCGCCTTATCTTATGTTTTATTTTAACCGCAAGGGTGCAAAAGGACACAAAAAAAATCATCAAAAACTTTGTGTTTCCTTAGTGCCCCTGCTTGCCGGCCAGGCAGGTTAGAGTCCTTGTGGCAATACAAAGCCCAAGACTCTTTAATCGCAATTTTTACCATGAAAAGCAAAAACCTTCACACCCACGTTAAATATTATTTAAATGGCAATAGCCTTTTTTAAACTTCGTTCTATATTGGACTTCAAAAACTAGCCCTTGAAATTTTTCAAATCAAAGCTGATAAAAAGGTTACTTTATTTTTTAACAGCAGTTGTTGCCTTGCTGTTTCTTTTTTACCTGAGTGTTTTATTGGGGTTGTGGGGACCATTGCCTACCAAAAAACAACTTTCGGAAATCAGGCAAAGCGAAGCTTCTGAAATCATTTCTTCAGACGGGAGATTGCTGGGTAAATACTACCGTTTTGACAGGCAGTCAGTTCCTTATGAGGCATTTCCTAATCACCTGATACACGCTTTGGTGGCTACTGAAGACTCAAGGTTTTATGAACATAACGGCATTGATCGCCAAAGTTTGCTACGGGTGTTTTTTAAAACCATTTTATTGCAGGATGCCTCAGCCGGTGGTGGAAGTACCATTTCACAACAGTTGGCCAAAAACCTTTACGGAAGACAGGATGTCAACAAAATTGGGATTGTGATTACTAAATTCAGAGAGTCTATAATCGCCCGACGCATGGAAAAGATTTACTCCAAAGAGGAAATACTTACTTTATATCTCAATACGGTTCCCTTTAGCGACAATACTTTTGGGATTGAAAGCGCTTCTCAAAAGTTCTTCAACACCACCACAACTGATTTAAGCATTGAACAAGCAGCCACACTCGTTGGCACATTAAAAGCTTCGCAATACTTCAACCCCAGATTGCATCCGGAGCGCAGCTTTGGCCGAAGAAATGTAGTGATTGACCAAATGGTGAGATACAAATACCTTCATCCCGATATCGCTGAAGATGCTAAACAAACCCTTCTTCAACTAAATTATCAATACTATAATCATGACCGCGGGTTGGCCACTCATTTCAGGGAAGAATTGCGAAAAAAAGTCACCAAAATACTGGACACCCTGAGAAACGAACAAGGAAAACCCTACAACCTATACAACGATGGCTTAAAAATCTACACCACCATCGATTATCAAATGCAATTGTATGCTGAAGAAGCCATGAAACTTCATATGAACAAATTGCAACAGGCTTTTGAAAATTCATGGGGCAATCAGGCACCGTGGAAAACCAACAAACGTTTGGTTGAAAATGAAATGAAGAAACTGCCGGTTTACAAACAAATGCTACAAGATGGTTATAAAGTTAATGAAATTATGGATTCATTGAGTGTCATCCGTGAAATGGAGCTTTTTGGTTTTGATTCCATCCAAAAAGTGAACGCAAGCGTGATTGACAGCCTGACCCATTATATGAAACTGCTCAACACCGGAATGGTAGCAATAAACCCGCAATCCGGGGCCATAAAAACCTGGATTGGAGGGATTGATTACAGCGCCAATCAGTTTGACCATGTGTCACAAAGCAAGCGTCAGGTGGGTTCAACATTTAAACCCATTGTCTATACCGCTGCGCTTGAAAACGGATTTGAAGCCTGCTCTCACTTTTCCATGGAAGAAGTTACTTATCCGGGTGATTATACCCCAACCAATTCCTCAGAACCTGAAGATGATGACCCTTACTTGAATTATTCCATGAAATATGCACTCAGTAAATCTATAAATACCATTGCAGTAAAAGTGCATATGGAAACCGGTATTGAAAATGTAATCGAGCAAGCCAAAAAAATGGGCATTACCTCTACCCTTCCGGCAGTTCCATCGCTGGCATTGGGAACGGCTGAGCTTTCGGTATTGGAATTGGTACAAGCCTTTACTCCCTACACCAACAAAGGTTATGTGAGTTCGCCTTATTTTATTACCCGAATCGAAACCAAAGATGGAAAAGTAATTGCCGAGTTTTCGCCTGAAATAACAAAAGAGCCTGCCTTTAGCGATGACACCCGTTTTTTAATGGTTGACATGATGCAAGCAACGGTCAACAGCGGTACTGCATCGAGAATCAGGTCCACCTATCGCCTGAACAACGACATCGCAGGAAAAACCGGAACCACCCAAGACAACCGTGATGCCTGGTTTGTTGCCGTTACGCCAAAATTGACAACCGTGGTTTGGGTGGGGAATGATTTGAATATCCCTTTTAGGAGCACCACACTGGGACAGGGTGCCAATGCCGCACTTCCTATGTTTGCCCAGTTTTATGGTAGTTTGAATAGAGATTCAAAATACAATGAAATTACACGGGCTAAATTTGAAAAAATCCCGGCACATCTCATTGAACAAACCCAATGTGAAGAAACCCAAAGGGATGGGTTTTTCAAAAGACTATTCACAAACCCCGATAAGCCTAACGAATATAAAGAAGAAAAAAAGCGTAAAGGGATTTTTTCAATTTTTAGAAGGAAGAATCGGGACTGATTTTTTATCGCAACGCTGATAGTAATTTTATTCTTTTAAATCTCTGCGTACACTGCGTCTTTGCGGTGAAAATGTAAGTTTAAAAAAAATATTGTATACTCACCGCAGAGGC
>NZ_JCBCCK010000042.1:0-4386 GCF_059864935.1 Planktosalinus sp. | reverse complement strand
CAAAGGTGTGCTCATTGGCGGAAACATTGGTAAAAACAAAGCAACCCCTAATGAACAAGCTGTTGATGATTACCTGATTTGTTTCAACACACTTTATGAGCATGTTGATTATTTTGTGGTGAATGTTTCATCGCCCAACACGCCCAATCTACGTGAATTGCAGGATAAGAAGCCGCTCACAAAGTTGTTGCAGCGACTTCAGGATGAAAATAAAACCAAGCCGAAACAGAAACCCTTACTTTTAAAAATTGCACCCGATTTAACAGATGAACAATTACTTGACATCATCGATATTATAAAAACAACAAACATAGCCGGGATCATTGCCACAAACACCACCTTGTCACGAGACGGATTAGTTTCTGAAAACAAATCTGAAATGGGAGGTTTAAGTGGAAAACCCTTAACCAAACGTTCCACTGAAGTCATACGTTTTTTGCATACCCAAAGTGGAGGTGCTTTTCCAATCATTGGAGTGGGAGGCATACACTCTGCAGCCGATGCACTTGAAAAACTGGATGCAGGTGCCAGCCTGGTGCAGCTCTATACCGGTTTTATTTATGAAGGCCCCCAATTGATCAAAGAAATCAACAAAGCAATTCTGAAATCAAATAGGGCATAGCTAATTTTTTATGATTGAATTACTCATTTCCTTCTGTATTGCTTCTGCGGGAATGGCAATTTCACCGGGACCGGACAATGTCTATGTGCTCACCCAAAGCATTACCAATGGCGCATCCTATGGCATCGCCACAACAGCCGGGCTTATATCAGGGTGTATTGTTCACACGACACTTGTGGCTTTTGGCATTTCAGCAATTTTAATGGCTTCTGAAACAGCGTTTATCGGGATTAAAATTGCCGGTGCTATGTACTTGATTTATCTGGCATACAAGGTTTACAAAGCCGGTAATACATTGATGATTACTTCTGCAGGAGCAATAAAAAAATCTCATTTTCAATTGTTTAAACAAGGGGTAATCATGAACATCCTAAACCCTAAAGTTACTATTTTCTTTATGGCGTTCTTTCCCGCTTTTCTTTGGGATACTTCAGGAAATACCGTTTTACAGTTTTATATTTTAGGCGGTTTGTTTATGGTGATTGCTTTTGTCATTTTTTCTGCTATTGCATTGCTTTCGGGGCGCATCTCCCTGTTTTTACAAAAGCAAAAAGGAGCCGGTATGTTTTTTAAATGGTTGCAAATCATTGTATTTATGGGTATAGCGGTTTTTCTTTTTCTTCCGTAAAGAAATTGTATTTTTACATCGCTGAATTTTCAGCAGTTTGTACTATTTATGAGCCAAAAAATAAAAATCATTGAATGCCCCCGTGATGCTATGCAAGGCATCAGAGACTTTATTCCCACCGATAAAAAAGTGCAATACATTCAGTCGCTTTTGCGATGTGGCTTTGATACCATCGATTTTGGCAGTTTTGTTTCGCCCAAGGCCATTCCGCAAATGGTTGATACTGCCGAGGTGCTTTCAAGACTTGACCTTTCCAAAACCGAAAGCAAACTGCTGGCCATCGTTGCCAACGTGCGCGGGGCAGAAACGGCAGCCACTTTTCCTGAAATAAACTATTTGGGTTATCCGTTCTCCATTTCCGAAAACTTTCAGATGCGGAACACCCACAAAACCATAGCCGAATCACTGGTAGTTTTGCAGGAAATACTCAACATCGCCGAAAGCAGTAACAAAGAAGTCGTGGCTTATCTGTCTATGGGTTTCGGAAATCCCTATGGTGACCCCTGGAACGTGGAAATCGTGGGCGAGTGGACTGAAAAACTGGTCGCAATGGGCATTAAAATCCTTTCACTAAGTGATACTGTGGGCACATCTACACCTGATGTGATTACTTACCTATATTCCAATTTAATTCCTAAGTTTTCGAACATTGAATTTGGAGCTCATTTGCATACCACTCCCACCAGCTGGCACGAAAAAGTAGATGCAGCATATAAAGCAGGGTGTCGCCGTTTTGATGGTGCCATTCAAGGTTTTGGCGGTTGCCCGATGGCGAAAGATGAACTCACCGGCAATATGCCCACAGAAAAGTTGTTGTCTTATTTTACAGCAAATAAAGCCGATACCAATGTATCCTGGATGTCATTTGAAAGTGCGCACAATGAAGCCACAAAAATTTTCACTAAATACCACTAAAATGAAAAGAATTATATGGACAGTGCTAATTGTAGCCGGAATTTTTCAGTCTTGTAAATCTCCGCAACAAGTCACAACCGAGGTAAAAGATGACGGCGTAATTACCTTTAAATTTATTCAAATCAACGATGTGTATGAAATTGCCCCACTGAGCGGTGGTCGCTATGGAGGAATGGCTCGTGTAGCTTATTTGGCTGATTCTATTAAAGCTGTTGAGCCGAATAGTTTTTTAGTAATGGCAGGCGACTTTCTAAGTCCCTCGCTTATGGGAACTATGAAAGTGGACGGCGAACGCATAATGGGGCGTCAAATGATTGAAGTAATGAATGCGATGCGTTTTGACTTGGTGACCTATGGCAATCACGAATTTGACCTCAAGGAAAACGAATTCCAAAAACGTCTTAACGAATCCAATTTTCAGTGGGTTGCCACCAATGCAAAGCAAGTCACAGAAGAGGAACCTGTGCCATTTACTATTGAAAGAGACGGTCAATTTCAACCCATTCAGGAGACTTACCAACTGTTGTTGAGCAATGCCGATGGTACAGAAGTAACCCTTGGTTTTTTTGGGGTAACCATTGACAGTAATCCGCAGCCTTATGTCGCTTATGAAAATTACCTTGATGCAGTAAACAGGGTGTATCCACAACTGAAAGAAACTTCAGATATACTCATTGCGCTTACTCATCTTGGAATTGAGCAGGACAAAAAACTGGCCGAAACGTTTCCCGCAGTTTCATTGATTATGGGTGGTCATGAACACCACAGTATGTTGCTTGACGCCGGAAATGCCAAAATTGCAAAAGCCGATGCCAATGCCAAAACCATTTATGTGCATACGCTCACATTTTACAAAAATCAAAACCGTTTGGTAATAGATTCAGAATTGGTTACCGTTGATGACAGTGTTCCCTCACAACGTTTTGTGGAAGAAATTGTTGAAGATTGGAATGTGATTTTGGAAAGGGAAATCAAAAAAGTCATCAAAGACCCGTATGAAGTGATTTATATGGCCAATGTACCTCTTGACGGGACAGATAGTGCCAGCCGGGGAATTCAAACCAATCTTGGCGGATTTATCGCTGAAGCTATGGCTGCATCATTCAACTATGAAGTGGATGGGGCTTTGGTGAACGGGGGCTCTATTCGTGTTGATGATATGCTGGAAAATGAAGTGACACCGGTGGATGTTTTTAGGGTGTTGCCCTTTGGAGGCGGAGTCCTTAAAGTTGAACTTACCGGAAGTTTACTTAAGGAAGTGCTTGATTATGGCAAACAGGCACGCGGACGCGGAGCCTACTTACAACGATTTAATTTTTCCGAAAACGAAAAAGGGGAGTGGCAAATCAACTTTCAACCTATTGACCCAGATAAAACCTACACTGTAGCATTTAGTGACTATTTATTATTAGGACTCGATGTTCCATTTTTAAATCCTGAGAATGAAGGTGTAAAAAGTGTTTACAGACCCTCAGAAACCGAAATAGCACATGACATCCGTAAGGCAGTGGTTGAGTTTTTAAAGCGATTGAAGTAGTAGTGTTAAACCATTTTATTTCAAAATTCAAATTTATGATTTCAAATGTCAAATTTACGATGTTATTAGAAGTTTTTCTCCCGAAGACCTGCCTATCTACAGACAGGTTGCTCAGATGAGTGCAGAAAAATTTGAGATGAAAAATTTGAAATTCATAACCAATAAGAAATTAAGATAAATACCTTTAAAGCTTCTTAATATTTCTTAATGCCTTAATGGTTCAGAGAATAGTTCAAAAGTTTTTTTTTAACCAATAAGAAATTAAGATAAATATACCCTTAAAGCTTCTTAATATTTCTTAATGCCTTAATGGTTCAGTGATGGTTCAGAGAATAGTTTAAAAGGTTTTTTTTAACCATTAAGAAATTAAGGGTTGTTAAGATGGAAACCAGTAAAAGAAATGGAAAATAAAAACTATAAAAACTCTCTAATCTTTTCCGGTGGGCGGCCTACAAGAGCTTTGTTGCCTTTTATTACTATGGGACGTTCAATCAATTTTGGATAAGTGGCCATTGCTTTAACTATTTCATCGTCAGACAAGTCTTTTCCTTTGAAGTTTTCTTTCCAGTCTGCTTCTCCGGTGCGAACAAGTTCGATGGGCTTTATACCAAGCATTTTAATGATTTCCTTGATTTCTTGAGCAGAAGGCGGGTTTTCCAAATACAACACAGTCTCAAACTCCTT
>NZ_JCBCCK010000237.1:0-12089 GCF_059864935.1 Planktosalinus sp. | reverse complement strand
GAAGGTTTAACCTGTAATTGGTCCAGGTCTGTCCACCATTATCAGAAACATAAACTTTCAACGAACTTGTGGTTGCAATTGCTATTTTGTCCGGATTAGATGGGTGAATGGCTATAGAATTAATGTATCCGTCAAAACCGGTCAATTGTTGCCAAGTTCCATCTCCGGTTGTTGTTCTAAACAGTTGGTTTTGTCTTGAAGCATACATCACATTATTATCGGATTTTGCAATTTTCAAATGATTCAGGTTTTCTCCAAAATCCTGTGAGATGGACACCCAGGATGCACCTCCATTGTTTGATCTGTAAACCCTTGAGTAGCCCACATAGATTCTGTTATTCACAATGGGGTCTTGTTCAAAAGGCGTCACCCAGTTTCCCGGCGCATTGGAGTTTAATCCATTATAAGACAATCCCCCATTGGCAGTTCTGTAAAGATACCCCATTTGGGAGGTGCCATACATTATATTATTATTGTTTTTGTCGATAAAGGTTTCCATACCATCAGCACCCAGCCAGTCTCTCCAGCCATCAGTCACTGTGTAAAAAGAGGTGCCGTTGTCCTGAGAGCCTGCTGAAATCACAACAGGATCTGTTTGTGAAACCCCAATTTTATAAAACTGACGGATTCCCAAACCTTCAGTAATATCAGTGTAATAATTGCTGTTCAGGTTGGTGGTGTTTGTTGCTTTAAAAATACCTCCGTCTGTACCGGTGTATAAAGTGTTGCCGTAAAACTGCATAATGTCCACGTCAGCATGGTTGTAACCAATATTGTTGTTGGCTGCAGTGCTTGGTATCCAATGTGATGTAGGCACAAAAGAAACGCCTCCATCAAGCGATTTCCATGTGTGAATTCCTGCAATATGAACCTCATCCACATTGTTTGGGTTTACAACAATATCCATATCTCTCGGGGCTTGCCCAAGATCGTCCTGACCTGTGAGGCTGTAACCAAAATAATTCATGCCGGAGTGATTTAATTTTAACAAGGAATTACCACTATCAGTTGATTTGTATAAGGCTCCAAACATCCTACCGCTTGCTTCCACTACATATACCACATTGGGATTATCTTCAGAAACAGCAATCATTTTTGGTCCGGTATTATCAAAACCGCCAATCGTTGAAAAAGTGGTTCCCCCATCAGTTGATTTATGGAAAAAGTTTCCAGAAACATACACTGTGTTTAAATCGCCGGGTTTGAATTCAATGTCAAAACCCCTGTTGTCTGAAACCACACTTGTCCAGTTTAAACCGCCGTTTACAGATCTATAAAGGCCGGAATTTTCAGAACTGGCAAACATTAAATCGGGGTTGTTTGGGTGAATTACAATTTTATTAATTTGTGAACTGCCTGCAACTCCAATGTTTGACCAGGTGGCACCGGCATCTGTAGATTTATAAATTCTGCCAGAGGTTGATCCGAAAAAATAGGTATTTGGGTTACCGGGCATCATAGCTGTGGAATACACATACATATTGGAAAAATAATCGAGCAAGGGTTCCCAGTTTTGCCCACCGTCTGTTGATCTCCAGACACCTCCTGTTTGTGCACCCACAATGATATGATCTTCATTGGATTCATCAATTGAAAATGCGGTGATTCTTCCCACTCCGGGGTTCCATCCCGAGGTGGCATTCCAACTCACCGGGCCCATTTCAACCCAGTTGTCATTAAGCATGGAGCGATTGTTTGCGTGTAGGTTTAGAGCCGCATTAAAACGTTGCAATTCTTCTATATAAAACTCTGAAGATTTCAGGTAGCCCTCTTCATTCATCATCCTTAAGGCCATATATTCCCATCGTTTGTATTGCTTGAACCCTGAACCACGACCTTGGGGTTTATCATCAAACCAGGTTTCAGCACTTTGCTGGACTTCTTCAACCTTATATGTGCCGGTATCAATCATCAACACATATTCAGGCTGGGCACTTAACAAATTAGTAAAGAAAAATAATAAAAGAGAATAAAGCGGACCTTTCAGAAATCTTATCATTTTGAAATTTTTTTCCAAAATTAAAAAATTAATTCCCATAAGAACTGATAATTTGTACTTTTATGACCTCTATAAAATTTGCTATGCAACCCAGCCATATCCTTTTTTTGATTTTAGCCTATTTTGCTGTTTTACTTTTCATTTCCTATTTAACCAAAAAAGACGGCAGTAATAACGAGTTTTTTAAAGCCTCCAGAAAATCACCTTGGTATTTGGTTGCTTTTGGGATGATTGGTGCATCACTCAGCGGAGTGACTTTTATCTCGGTTCCGGGATGGGTGGAGGCTTCACAGTTTGGTTATTATCAGGTGGTATTGGGTTATATTTTGGGCTATGCCGTTGTAGGGTTGGTATTACTTCCGCTGTATTACAGGCTCAATCTCACTTCTATTTATACCTATCTCGAAGGCAGGTTTGGCGATGTTTCCTATAAAACAGGAGCGTCGTTTTTTTTACTTTCAAGGTTAATAGGTTCGAGTTTCAGGCTTTATCTGGTGGCGGTTGTTTTCCAGACCTTAATTTTTGATGCTGCAGGTTTTCCGTTTTGGGCGACTGTATCGGTAACCATTTTGTTTATCTGGCTTTATACGTTTAAAAGCGGGATTAAAACCATTGTTTGGACAGATACCCTGCAAACCTTGTTTATGCTTACTTCAGCGGGAATAGCAATCTACTATTTGTCAAACAGTTTAGGAATTGCGGGGTCTGATTTGATTGGTTATGTAAGCGAAAGCGAACTCTCAAAAATGTTCTTTTTTGACGATTATAAAAGTGCCAACTTTTTCTGGAAACAGTTTTTAGCCGGTGCTTTTATAACCATTGTAATGACAGGCCTTGACCAGGATATGATGCAAAAAAACCTGACTTGTAAAACGCTTAAGGATGCTCAAAAAAATATGTTTTGGTTTACCATAGTGCTTGTTTTGGTCAATCTTGTATTTCTTGTACTAGGTCTTTTACTAATTTCATTTGCGCAGCAAAACAACATACAAGTTGACAGACCTGACCTTTTATTTCCTGTGATAGCAACACAATCAGGGTTGGGAATGGTGATGGCCGTATTTTTCTGTTTGGGGCTCATTGCTGCGGCATTTTCAAGTGCAGATGGCACTTTGACGTCGCTTACCACTTCATTTTGCATTGATATTTTAGACATTGAAAAGAAATATACTCAGGAAAGACAGGAAAAAATAAGAAAACAAGTCCATAAAGCAGTCGCTTTGGTTTTTATAGTTACTATGCTGATTTTTGAGTATATCATTCAGGATGAAAGTGTGATTGAGCGATTGTTTTATTTTGCTGGTTTTACTTATGGACCATTATTAGGCTTGTATGCGTTTGGTTTGTTTACTAAATGGAAAGTAAAAGACAAATGGGTTCCTGTGGTCGCTATCCTTTCCCCTATTTTAACTATACTTATCAGTTTATCCTCTCAAATTTATGTTTTTTATACAGAATCACTTACCTGGGTTAAGTCTGGAGAACTTGCAAAAGAGTTATATTACACATTTGGTTTTGAAGTGTTAATAATAAACGGGCTATTAACTTTCATCGGATTAATATTGATTCGTGCCAAGAAGGACTAACGTACAGGCAACCTCCACTTCAATATTATTTTTTTGAAGGATTGAATAAAGCTCCGGGTTTTCTGTGCCGGGATTAAAAATCACCCGTTTAGGATTTAAATTAAGAATGTAATCATAATATTCCTCTTGATTTTTTGAATTGAGGTACAAAGTGATCGTATCAATTGCATCAAATTGAGGTTTGTCTGTTAAAATTTCGACTCCACTAACAATGCCTTCCTTTAAACCCACAGCCACGACCGGGTGGTCATTTTCAACTAACTTGTTGATAGCCAAAAAAGAATATCGCGACGGATTTGTACTTGCTCCTATAACTAATGTTTTTTTCTTCATTTTATAAAGTTAAAAAATTAAATTGATTGTAACACTACACATTAACATTCGTCTTTAAAATAAGAAATAGTCTTTTTCATCTTTTTACTACATAAAATTTGCGTTGATGGTTAGTGTTAATTCGTGTAGTAAAGAAAAACTCGGGGCCTTTGGCTCCGGGTTTTATTTTGTTAAAATTTATGGGTTTTTGTAACAAATGTAAAAATGATTAGTCTAAAAGGAAATATCTCGTTGAAAATCCATGTTTGCTCTCATCAAGTAATTAGGCATAACAAGGTATTTTGTAAAACCAGTTAATCATCAAAATCAATCAAAAAATGAAAAAACTATTTATTCTGACATTGTTCTTTATCGCATCATTTAACAATCAAATCATTGCGAATGAAACAGCAGTTACTTTTGAAAATTTAGGAAATGTTCAAGGAATAGTCATTGACTCTAAACTTAATGAACCTTTACCTTATGTGACTGTAATTATCGAAAACAAGGCCGGAGAAACCTTAACCGGTGGCATCACAGACGGTGAAGGTTATTTTAAAGTCAATAATTTGGCCCTAGGAACCTATAACGTAAAAATTCAATACATCGGGTTTAAACCTTACACCAGAGAAGTTGAAATTACACCAAACAATACTACAATTAATCTAGGCACAATTGCACTTGAAGAGGATATTGAAAGCTTGAATGAGGTTGTTGTTGTTGCTGAAGTTTCAACTATTGAGCAACGGGTTGACCGCAGGGTAATCAATGTGGGTAGAGACCTTATTACTGCCGGCCCTACTGCTTCAGACATTATGAACAATTTACCTTCTGTGAGTGTTGATGAACAATCAGGCGCATTGAGTTTTAGAGGTAATGAAAATGTCACCGTGATGGTTGATGGGAAAATTTCAAATGTACCAGTTGCACAATTACTGAAACAAATACCCTCAAATGCCATCAAGCAAATTGAGTTAATCACCAACCCTTCAGCAAAATATAACCCTGAAGGAATGAGCGGTATCATCAACATTATCCTTCACAAAAATGTAACCATTGGTTTTAACGGAAGTATTAATGTTGGTTTAAGCTATCAAATTGAACCCAAATTTAACAGCTCACTCAACCTGAATTACAGAACCGGTAAATTTAATTTTTATGGGAATTTCAGCAATAATATTTCAAGAAGGGAAAACTTCGGTTCATTTACGAGAATAGATGAATATATCACTCAAGAATTTGATTTATTGTTCAGAAATTATTCTCAATTGTATAAGGTTGGACTTGATATCTATATCAATGATAAAAACACCTTATCAATTTTCACAAATCAAAACATTTATGAAGGTGACATTTTTGGCGATACGTTTATTTCAAATTTAAACAATCCCGCGCTTGATATTACTCAAAGGTTTGATGCGGGAGAAGAAAATTATTCACAACAATACAACTTATCCTACAAACTTGAATTTGATAAGGAAGGTCATACCATTGAACTTGAGGCTGACCATAACATCTATGAGTCGAATTCACAAAACAACAACACCTTTGCAGGTAATATTTTTAGACCGAATTATCTGGAAGAAACAGATGTGAACAGAGAGCAATCCATCGTCAACCTGGATTATGTAAACCCTTTGACTGAATCTGCAAAACTGGAATTGGGCCTCGAAGCACGACTACTAAATTCTGCCACAGATTATTTTTCAGATGCCCGCTCTCAAAATGCTGACGGTGATTTTATTCCCACTTCTACAAACTATGATTTTACGAGAGACATCTACTCTGCTTATGCCACCTTTGGCAATAAATTTGAAAAATGGACCTATCAAATAGGAGTACGGGCAGAAAAAGTAGAAGAAATAGGTATTGCCATAGAGACAGAACTTGATTCAGATTTACAGAATAGGCTAAGGTTCAGCAATGATTATTTTGAAATATATCCTTCTGCCTTTTTTACCTATTCGCCAACAGAAAAAGGAACTTATCAAGTGAGTTACAGCAGACGTGTGGACAGGCCCAATCCAAATCAATTAAACCCGTTACCGGAATGGACAACACCCTTAGCATCACAGTTTGGAAATCCCGATTTACAACCCCAATTTACAAACTCCATAGAGGCAAACTACACCAGGCGTCTTGAAAAAGGCAGCATCACTGCCGGGGTTTTCTATAGAATTATTCAAGATGAAATCAATCAGTTTTTATTCATCGATAGAGATGACCTAAACCGCATTATAATGAGTTCAGATAATTTTGACAATTCAACTGCTTATGGAATTGAGGCTTCAGCAAACGTAAGACCTACAAATTGGTGGACAATTAACACGAGTGTTGATGTATTTTCAAGAACACAAAAAAGCATTGCTGAGCGTTTGACAGTTCCTTCAAGTGAAGCTACAATAGATGACATTGTAAGGGAAACAGTTACCGTGGATAATATCATGTACAATGGTCGCATATTCAACAACTTTAAAGTAAACGATAAACTCTCATTCTCTGCCTTCGGTCTTTATAGAGGCCCTTCAAATAGTATTCAATTTAAATCAAAACCCATGGGCATGGTCAACTTGGGAATGCGTTACAATTTTGTTGAAAACGGAACAATATCTGTTAACGTCAATGACATCTTTGATACCATGAAAGCCCGTTTTGACAGTGAAAGACCCTATAGAATGGAGGGCAACTGGAACTGGGAAAGTCAAACCGTTTTTGTGGGAATCAACTACCGTTTTGGGGGCAACAACTACCGTGCATTGTCCAGAAGACAAAGAGATGCAAACGAAGCTGAAGGTGGTGGTGGATTCTTTTAAGACCTTGCTTGAGGAATTCAGTAAAGTTTCAATTTCATATTCAGTATAATTTTATATTTTAGCAAAGTCTAGGTTGCGTACAAAAAAGTTTCATTTCTTTTTTGTACGCTCCTTTTTATTCTGAACTGATTTGCTAAAATACAACTATGTCAAATTCAAACCCTGCTTCTGAAGCTCCCCAAAAAAAGAATTTTTTTACACGTTTTCTCGATTTTGTTGAATGGTTAGGCAACCTACTCCCCCACCCGGTAACACTTTTTGCCATTTTTGCATTGAGTGTTGTGGTTTTAAGCGGTGTGGCAGATTGGTTGGGATGGACCGCTCTTGACCCAAGACCTGAAGGATCTCCGGGAAGAGCCCCGGGAGGAATTATTGAACCCGTGAGCCTTTTAAACGGTGAAGGATTCAGGCGTATTGTTGCCAATCTGGTGACCAACTTTACCAGCTTTGCACCGCTTGGAGTTGTGTTGGTAGCGTTGCTGGGAGTAGGTGTTGCTGAACGTTCAGGACTTATTAGTGCTTTGATTAGAGGATTGGTTTTAAAAGCGGCTTCGTTTAGACCGTTAAACACAGGAAAAGGCGTAAAAGCATTCCTATTAAAACCCATTAATTTTGTTTTAAACCCTAAAAATCTAGTCACCATCGCCATCTGTTTTGCTGCCGTAATTTCAAACACGGCTTCTGAAATGGGGTATGTTGTACTTGTGCCGCTTGCAGCAGTTATTTTCTATTCAATGGGCAGGCATCCACTTGCCGGTTTAGCTTGTGCTTTTGCTTGTGTTTCCGGTGGATATAGTGCCAATTTATTGATTGGCACCATTGACCCCTTACTTGCCGGCTTAACACAAGAAGCTGCAAACCTGATTGACCCTGATTATGAAGTACATGCTGCTGTGAACTATTACTTTATGTTTATAAGCACGTTTTTAATCACCTTTGTGGGTGCTTTTGTTACTCTTTACATCGTTGAGCCTAAACTTGGGAAATACAACGCTAAAGAAGCCTCAGAAGATTTGTCTGATCAATCCTTAATGACCCCATTAACACCTGTAGAAATCAAAGGGTTAAAAATCACGGGTATAGCGGTGGTAATTATATTGGCTCTACTTGCCTTGACAATCATACCCGAAAATGGTGTTTTGAGAAACCCCGAAACCGGTGAAATATTAAACTCGCCATTTTTCAGGGGTATAGTAACTTTTATTTTTATCTTTTTCTTAATTCCCGGATTTGTTTACGGAAAAATAACCGGAAGCATGAAAGGTGAAAAAGGCGTGATTGACGGAATGGCAAACGCCATGTCAACACTGGGGTTATATATCGTAATCGTGTTTTTTGCAGCCCAGTTTGTGGCATTTTTCGGCTGGAGTAATCTGGGACAAATATTTGCAGTAAAAGGAGCAGAATTTCTAACCACAATTGGGCTTACAGGCCCGGAAGTTTTTATAGGGTTTATTGCCGTTTCAGCAACAGTTAATCTGATGCTGGGCTCTGCATCTGCTCAATGGGCCGTTACAGCCCCCATTTTTGTCCCTATGCTGATGTATGTGGGCTACAGTCCTGAAGTGATTCAGGCGGCATACAGAATTGGCGACTCGGTAACAAACATAATAACACCCATGATGAGTTATTTTGGGTTGATACTTGCCTTTGCGGCGAAATACAAAAAGGATGTGGGAATTGGAACTATCATTAGTATGATGCTGCCATACAGTATATTGTTCTACATTGGTTGGATGCTGCTGTTTTACCTATGGGTATTTGTACTTGAAATGCCTGTTGGCCCGGGAGCCCCTACATATTATGTATTGGAACAAGCTGCACAATAATTTTTATGTAAAATAGATGTGCATGTTGATTCAGATTTCAAGATATTTACGCCCTTGATTATACCAAAATTTATGACAAAATTCTTATCAATTTTTGCAATTCTTTTTTTAGTACTTGCCTGTGCAAAAGAAGAAAAAAACACAACAATTACAGGAGATATAAGAGGCCTGAAAAAAGGCACTTTATATCTTGAAAAGTTGAATGACTCAACTATGGTTACCTTAGATTCGTTGGTGATGAGTGGCAAATCTGGTTTTGTTTTTAATTTGAACCTGGAAAGTCCCGAAGTACTTTATCTTTTCCTTAGAAAAACTGATAACACAATCGTTGATGATGGTATCGAGTTTTTTGCCGAACCCGGAACCGTAACTATTAACACGACATTAAATGACTTTGAGAACGACGCTAAAATTTCAGGCTCTGTAAATCATGATAAATATTTGGAATATCAGAGAATTATGAAACGTTATCACGACAGGGGTCTGGAGCTATATGTAGAAAATATTGAGGCAGATCGCGATGGTAATGAAACAAAAAAAATGGATATCAACCAGCAATATGAATCTTTGATAAAAAGCAGGTATATTGCCACTATCAATTTTGCAATCAATCAAAAAGAGTATGAAGTGGCACCTTATCTTGCTTTAAGCGAAATATTTGATGCCAATCTAAAATATCTGGACACCATATACAACGCGTTAACGCCCAAGGTGCAAAGTTCAACTTATGGCAAGCAACTTAAAAATTACATTAAAGAACGTAGAGTCTTAGAGACCAATTAATAAAAAAGCCCCCCAAATGAACGTGGGGGGCTTTTAGTTTTAAAGTGCATTCACTTTATCGATCAATTTTATTGCTTTTTCTTCAAGTTCTTTACTAATACCTTTGAAGTGTTGCTTTTTGTCCTCAACATCTTTTTTGTTTACTTTTTCCATCAAATCATCAAAAACAGCAATAGCTTCATCGATGATTTTTTCAGACTTTTTAGGATCTTTATCAGAATTGGTCAATTCCCAAACATAAACGGCTTCAATAATGTCACCCAAAACATAGTTTATGTCTTTCTTTAAATTTTTTACACTTGCCATAACTAAAAATTAATTTGGCTGCAAAATTAACACTTTAATTAGTTTCAGGGCACAAATATTTCCAAAAGTTTTGCCGAACCCTTTTGAAAATGAACCGCTTCTGCTACTGCCGGAATCAAAACAGTTTCGCCCAAATTTAATTTTTCAGGCACGCCTCCACAATTAATTTCGGTTTCACCTAAAACACACATATACACCACAAAAGAATCAATTGTTTTCAGCTCTCTAAAAGCATTCTCTTCAGCATTCACTTTATTCACCGAAAAATAGGGTGTTTGAATTAATTGCTCATTTACAGTATTCAACCTGAAGTTTTTCAAAGGGTTGAAATCAATGGCATCAATAGCCAAATCGAGGTGAAGTTCTCTCATATTGCCGTCAACATCAGGTCGGTTCCAATCATAAATACGATAGGTCACATCAGATGTTTGCTGAATTTCAGCCAGCAATACCCCTGCCCCAATGGCGTGAACCAATCCGGGTTCGATAAAAAAAGCATCGCCGGGCTTTACTTTTTCTTTGTGAAGAATCTCCTGTATTTTGTTGCTTTCAATGGCTTTTAAATAAGATTTTTTATCAATTTTTTGATTGAACCCTAAAATCAATTCCGCATTTTTATCTGACTGAATGATGTACCACATTTCAGTTTTACCGAAGGAGTTGTGGCGTTTTTTTGCTAGCTCATCATTTGGGTGTAATTGTACTGAAAGGGTATCTTTTGCATCAATAAATTTAAACAATAATGGAAATTGATTACCGAAGGTTTCAAATATTTTTACTCCAAGTAATTCTGTTGAATAATCCTGGATTAAATCAATAATTGAATTTCCTTTTAGAGTTCCGTTTTCAACAACAGTAATGTTGTTTTCCACCCCTGATATTTCCCAGCTTTCACCAACATTTTCAGCAGCTATATTTTTACTTAAAATGGTTTTAAGTTTTTGTCCACCCCAGACTTTTTCTTTTAATATGGGTGTAAACTTTATGGGATATAGGGGTAGTTTCATCAATCTGCTTGTTGCTTTATGACCTTGAGTGCTTCTTTGATGTGTTGTTCAGCATTCATTGAAATGAAAGTAAAAATAACAATTCCTTTTTTATCTACAACAAAAGTTTCCCTTCCGGGAATCAGTCCGAAAAGGTTGTTTTTTACGCCAAATTTTCTTTTTACAGTGCCTTTGGAATCAGACAGTAAAGTAAAAGGCAGTTGGTGTTTTTCAGCAAAACGCCCGTGTGATTTTTTTGAGTCTGCACTTATTCCTATCACTTCTGCACCAAGTTCCTTGAAATCTTCATAACTGTCCCTAAAGCCACACGCTTCTTTGGTGCAGCCGGCCGTAAAGTTTTTGGGGTAGAAATAAATCACAAGATTGCTCTTACCTTTGACAGTGTTGATGTCAAAAACTTCACCGTTTTGGTCAGTCAAATTAAAATCGGGAATAGTATCACCAATGTTTAAACTCATATTATTTACCTGAATAGGTTACAAAGTTTCTGGGGGTTTCATAGAGGGTTACCGTGATTTCAAACTTTTGATGCAGTCGTTTTCTGAGTTTGTTCCAAATAACCACTGCTATGTTTTCAACAGTTGGATTTAAATCTTTAAACTCGGGCACATCAACATTGAGGTTTTTATGGTCAAAAGGTATTTCAACCTCTTCATAGATGATGTCTTTCAGGATTTTCAAGTCGATCAGGTAGCCGGTTTCGGGGTCTATTTCGCCGGTAAGGCCAACAATTAATTCGTAGTTGTGCCCGTGAAAATTGGGGTAGCTGCATTTTCCGAAAACTTCAGAGTTTTTTTCATCGCTCCAGTCTTTTCGAAACAAGCGATGCGCAGCGTTGAAATGTGCTTTTCTGTAAACCGTTATAGCCATGACTGCAAATGGGGATAAAATTTATCAAAAATTATTTTAAACCATGCTGTGTAATTATCCGGGTTATTGGAAATATCTTTTTTGATATCTTCAATTGACATCCACTTCCAGTTTGCTACTTCGTCGGGGTTTAAATTTGGGATATCGTTATAAAGCCCTATCAATATATGGTCGAATTCGTGTTCGGTTAAACCATTGTCAAACGGGGCTTTGTAAATAAATGAAATGGTTTCTTTTAGTTCAGATTCAAAACCCATTTCTTCATTCAACCGACGTTTTCCGGCTTCAATGTTTGACTCACCGTCACGCTGGTGACTGCAGCAAGTATTGGTCCAAAGTCCGGGTGAATGGTACTTGTCAAAAGCCCTTTGCTGGAGCATCAGCTCTTTTTTGTCATTGAATATAAAAACTGAAAAAGCCCTGTGAAGCAGTGCTTTCTCGTGGGCTTCCTGTTTTGGCATTAAGCCAATTTTTTCGTCATTTTCATCGACAAGGACAACCATTTCCTCAGTCATAGCTTACTTTTTTACCAAAAGTACAAAATAGGGTGATAGTTGCAATAAAAAAGCGCCTCATTAACTGAA
>NZ_JCBCCK010000220.1:0-12422 GCF_059864935.1 Planktosalinus sp. | reverse complement strand
CGCAAAAATGCGCGTGTATGACAATTAAAAATTAATTTATGGAAATTTCAGTAGAACTCACGCTGTCGCCGCTTCAGGACGACTTTGAATCACCAATAAAAGATTTTATCAAAAAACTGCGCAATTCCGGTTTGAAAGTGCTAGAAAACCCTTTAAGCACACAGGTTTACGGTCCTTATGATGAAGTGATGACCCTACTCAACACCGAAATTAAAAGCGTTATGGAAGCTATGGAAGCTGGTGTACTTTACATTAAAATAGTAAAATCAAACCGCAGCGACTATGTCCCTCATTTTTGACGCCTTTTTTGGGCAGTACAGCGACTATTCAACACTTCATATAGTGCTTGAAATTGTGGCCGTTGTTTTTGGTTTGCTTTCGGTCTGGTTTGCCAAAAAAGACAATATCCTGGTCTTTCCCACCGGAATAATCAGCACACTTATTTTTGTGTATCTGCTCCACCAATGGGGACTCATTGGCGATATGCTCATCAATGCCTATTATTTCTCCATGAGTGTGTATGGCTGGTATATCTGGACCCGAAAAGTGGATGCTACACACTTTACTCCCATCGCTTTTGCCACCAAAAAGGAGCATTTTTACAGTATATTTCTGTTTTGTGGCACCTTGATTTTTGTTTTTCTTGTCTATCAGCTTTTCGACAACTGGAACGATTGGACCGCTTATGTGGACACCTTGACCACGGCTATCTTTTTTGTGGGCATGTGGCTCATGGCCAAAAAGAAAATTGAACACTGGCTTTACTGGATAGTGGGCGATATCATTTCAGTTCCTTTATATTTGTACAAAGGATACACCTTTACCTCCTTGCAATATTTAATTTTTACGATTATCGCCATTTACGGCTATCTGGAATGGAAAAAAATCATCAACAACCCTCAACTTCAGGCAAAAACCTCCTAAAAGTAGTATTCTTCGGTCCCGAATCCACCGGAAAAACCACTTTGGCAATTGCTTTGGCAAAACATTTTAACACCAGTTGGTCGCCCGAATTTATGCGGGAATACCTTCAGAAAAAATGGGACGAACACCGTGAAGCCTGTACTTGGGATGACCTGATTCCAATAAGCGAGGGACAGTTTAAAAATGAGGCTTTCGCCGAAAGTAATGCTGAAAACATAGTCTTTTTTGACACCAATTTATTGCAAATCAAAGTCTATTCAGAAATCTATTACAACGGCAATTGCCCGGAAGAAATCAAACAGCAAGTTCAGGAAAAAAAATATGATTATTACTTTTTACTTTACATTGATACTCCTTGGGAAGCCGATGACTTAAGAGACAAGCCACAGGAACGTGAAATGATGTTCCAAAGGTTTAAAAAAGAACTCGACAACAACAAAATACCTTATCAAATCATAAAAGGCACTTTTCCGGAAAGGCTAAAAATCGTTACCTCAAAAGTTCAAAAATTAGTAAACTTGCAAAAGCAAAACGCCCAAATTGACCAAAACCAATGAAACTCACCAAAAAAGATTTCTAAGCCTCCCCTCTAAAAAGAGGGGACTGAGGGGTGTGTATTAAAAACATTAAACTTAATTTTAATCAAATTTTCAATCGAGTGAAATTCACTAAAAAAGATACAGAACAAATAATAACCCACGGCCTCACCGAAAAACAAGTGCTGCGAGACCTTGAACGCTTTGAAAAAGGCATTCCGTTTACCGAGTTGGTGAGTGCCGCCACCCTGCACAACGGCATTCATAAACTCAACTCTACTCAGGAATGGCAGTGTGCTGAGTTGTATGAAAAAAAACGCGACAAACTTTCCATCGTCAAATTTGTTCCGGCCTCAGGTGCTGCCACGCGTATGTTTGAACATTTGCACAGGTTTGTGGACACTTACAATCCTGAAGAACAAAAGTTCAATGAATACCTTGCCGAAAACGACACCCAACTACTGGAAGCTTTTTTAAACGGCTTGCCCCATTTTGCGTTTACCAAAAAACTGCGAAAGAAAATCAGAAAACTTTATCCCGATTACAAGTTCTTCAAAAAAGGAAAACGCATCTACTTGTTGGTGAAAACCCTGTTGGAAGATGAAGGCTTGGGTTACAGCAACCTTCCCAAAGGGTTAATCCCTTTTCACAAATACAAAAAAAATACCGCCACTGCCTTTGAAGAGCATTTGCTTGAAGCCGGTTATTATGCTGCCACTCAGGGGCAGTGTTATTTGCATTTCACCTTTAATGAAAGTTATGTTGACCACTTTAAAAAAGAATTCCTTGATGTAAAAAACCGGGTGGAAAGAAAAACCAAGTGCACTTTTAATATCAGTTATTCCTTTCAAAAGCAGAGCACAGACACGATTGCGGTAAATCTCAATAACAGACCCTTTCGCGATGAGGAGAAAAACCTGAACTTCCGTCCGGCAGGGCACGGTGCCTTGCTTGAAAACCTCAACGAAGTGGAAGCCGACCTGATTTTTATCAAAAACATCGACAATGTAGTGACCGAAGAACAGGTGGAAACCATCGCCCAATACAAAAATATCCTTACCGGAAAACTTTTGGAGGTTCAACAAAATGTATTTAAGTTGCTAAAAGCAATGGACAAAGAAACCCAAAATGACAACCTTTTAAAAAACATAAGAAGCTTTCTGGCTACCGAATTGCATATGAAAACCCTGCCCGAAACTTTGGAAGAAGCGCAACAGCTTTTAGACCGCCCCATACGTGTTTGCGGTATGGTAAAAAACACCGGAGCTCCGGGTGGCGGGCCCTTTTGGGTGAGGGATAAAGATGGTAATATTTCACTTCAAATCGTTGAACTTTCACAAGTAAATACTGAAGACCCCCATCAGATGAACATCGTGAACGAAGCCACCCATTTCAATCCGGTTGATTTGGTGTGTGCCGTAAAAAACCACCTGGGTAAAAAGTATGATTTAACCCGTTATGTCAACCCCGATTCAGGGTTTATTTCACAAAAAAGCCATCAGGGAAAAACCATTAAGGCTTTAGAATTGCCCGGTCTATGGAACGGCAGTATGGCATACTGGATGACCCTCTTTGTGGAAGTGCCCCTGGAAACTTTTAACCCGGTAAAAACCGTAAACGATTTATTAAAAGACAGTCATCAGGCAGTGTAATGCAAACTGAAACCCTCCTCAACGAACTCACATTTAAAGCGACTCGAAGCAGCGGCGCAGGCGGGCAACATGTCAATAAAGTTGCTTCAAGGATTGAACTGAGTTTTGATATTCCCAATTCACAAGGTCTAACTGAAGAGGAAAAAGAACGACTTCAGCAAAAACTGGCTTCACGATTAACCAAAGAAAACGTTCTCATTTTAAGCTGTAGCGAAAGCCGCAGTCAGCATAAAAACAAAGCCATCGTCATCGAGCGGTTTTTGGAATTGATAAAAGAAAACCTCAAAGTGAGGAAACCGAGAAAAAAATCAAAACCCTCCAAAACCGCTATTGAAAAACGCCTGAAAGCTAAAAAAGAACACGCCCTTAAAAAAGCCGGAAGGAAACCTCCTCAAGTATAATTTTCAGTTGTTGTGGAAAAATTCCACACTTTTCTGTAGAATACGCTCAAATTCTACAGTCTTTGAATAAATTCAATAAATTTTATCCCATTGTTTTTAAGGGGCTTAAACATCCTAGTGACTATTGGCACGTTAGTTTCATAGTGCTTATCAAATGAATTTATAAACTTTTAAAATTTGAAACTATGAAAAAGTTAATGATAGTTCCCGTTTTAGCATTAGGAATGCTTTTTACAACCAATGTCACTGCCCAGGAAGCTCGTCTGGCAGAAAAAGAGACTGCAATGACTACAGTTGAAAAAACTGAACAGCAAGAGAAAAATTTCACCAGAATTGAACCCAATCAATTGCCTGATGCTGTAAGAACGGCAGTTGAAAGAGACTTTGAAGGTGCAACCATTGCAGAGGTTCATGTTTCTGAAGACAGAACTACATATAAGTTGGTTGTAAATGTTGGCAACGAAAGAAAAACGTTGTATGCTGATGCAAACGGAAACTGGAAGAAGAAATAAAAATTTTTAGTTAGTTAAATTTTCACTTTTTCCCTTGGGGAGGGGCTGTTTTTTATAAATAGTTCCTCCCCTTTTTTTATGATTTTTTTAAAGCCCTCAAAAAGTTGTATTTGTACATTTGTTTCTAAACGCTGGTTAATGAACAAAATACTTCTGGTAGAAGACGATGTGGCTTTTTGCAACATGCTTGAAACCTTTCTTTCAAAAAATGGGTTTTCAGTGCAGTCTGCATACAACTTAAAAACTGCCTTCAGTTTGTTGGACACAAATTTTTTTGACATTATTCTTTCAGACATCAGGCTTCCGGAAGGAGAAGGCACCAAAATCCTAAAAAAGGTAGTCTCTGAAAACCTGAAAACCCAAGTGGTTTTAATGACTGGCTATGTCGACGTTAACACAGCTGTTGAAGCTATGAAAATTGGTGCTTTTGATTACTTATCAAAACCTGTAACACCGGACAAGCTTTTGGAAACCATACAAACGGCATTGGATAAAAATGCTTCTCAAACCCCGAAGAAATCAGATGTTGTAAAAACCAAAACTGACAAATCATTTATTGAAGGTATAAGCGACGCATCAATTAAGCTGAACGATTACATCAAACTTGTTGCTCCTACCAACATGTCTGTTTTAATCACCGGTGACAGTGGTACGGGAAAAGAATATATTGCAAACAGCATCCATAAATTGAGTAAGCGTGCCAATGGCCCTTTCATACCCGTGGATTGTGGTGCCATTCCCAGAGAAATTGCTTCAAGCGAGTTTTTTGGCCATATCAAAGGTTCATTTACCGGTGCCATTAATGACAAAACCGGACACTTTCAAGCCGCAAACGGCGGCACACTTTTTCTGGATGAAGTGGGCAACCTGAACTATGACTTGCAGGTGCAACTCCTAAGGGCTTTACAAGAACGAAAAATCAAACCGGTAGGGAGCAATAAAGAAATCGATGTGGATATACGTATCATTACAGCGACAAACGAAAACCTTGAACTTGCAGTTTTTGAAGGTAATTTTAGGGAAGATTTATTCCACCGTTTAAATGAGTTTTCCATCAAAGCCCCATTGTTGAAAGACCGAAAGGAAGATATCATTTTATTTGCTGATTATTTTCTTGAAAAAGCAAACCTCGAACTTGAGAAAAACACCATCGGTTTTGAGAATGATGTGATTGAATTGTTTAAAAAATACCATTGGCCCGGAAACCTCAGGGAAATGCAAAACACCATAAAAAGAGCCGTTTTGCTATGTCAATCAAACCTCATTTCTTTAAATGACATTCCTAATAATCTTATAATCAATTCAGAAGAAAATAAAGATGAACCTTTTGCGCTTTTCAATAATAAAAATGAAATAGAACTTATTTTAAACGCTCTTGAAGAAGCTAACGGAAACAAATCAAAAGCCGCCAAACTTTTAAAAATAGACCGAAAGACCCTCTACAACAAACTGAAGCAATACAACATCAGTCTTTAATTTCAAATTGAAGTTGATTTAAAACATCAATTAAAATAACTTTAAATTTCAGGAAGTTTTCTATGATTTCGTTATGTAAACTTTCATCAGGATTTTCGGCTTTCTCAAGATAAGCAATACAAGGTTCAATTTTTAATTGCCTCAACATGGGCAACATTTTATGGGCAATTAAAGCCATTCGTTCATACTGTTTGTTTTGCAATGCATTTTCAAATTCAAGCAAGTTTAACCTGGAACTCATAATAAATGATTCCAAAATGGCATTAAGCGATTCTTTGTCTCCTTGGGTAAACAACAATACATCGCCCAGTTGATAGGGACTTGGGTTATTTTCAATTTCAGGGATTTGTAAATTTTCCGGGATTGAATTTTGAACTTTTTCACCAAGTAGTTTTAATAAATCCCCCGGTCTGTAGGGCTTTGTGAGTTTGGCATAAAAGCCTTTTTCCAAAAATTCCTGATTTGAAAGTTCTGTATTTCCGGATAGGGCAATCACGGGAATATGGCCCAAATGACTGTTTTTTCTGATTTGTGTGAGCAACTCAAACCCGTTCACATCGGGCATTTGTATGTCTGTCAGCACAAAATCAAATGCCTCATTTTCCAACAATTCAAGCCCAAGTTTGGCTGAAGAAACCGTTTTCACCTGAATGTTTGTCTTGGATAGAATTTCAGACGTAAGTGCCCTTTGTGCTTCTTCATCATCAATGATAAGCACTTTTTTAATGGAATTTTTTTGAAAATCATATACTTCCGGTAAGAACTCAGAATTCTCCCCGGCAAAATCTATCGGAAGATAAAAAATAAAAGTTGACCCCACACCGGGTTTACTCTCAACAAAAATATGACCATCAAGCAGCTTGACCAGTTTTTTGGTAATTGCAAGCCCCAAACCATACCCCCCGTATTGCTTTTCTATTTTATCATCGGCCTGGGTGAATTCTTTAAAAACCTGTTTTTGTTGTGCTTTTGAAATCCCAATTCCGGTATCTTTTACTTTTATGTAAAGTGTATTGGGGTTTTTATTTACTTTTTTTAACGATGCATGGATAGAAATTTCCCCTTCGTAAGTAAACTTATAAGCATTTGAAACCAAATTGGTCAATATTTGCTTCAACCTTAAAGGGTCTGATACAATATCTTGCTTCAAACTGTCTTCCACTATAATTTTGATGGAAATATTTTTAGTGTTTTCAGGAACTGCATTTTTGACGGATTCTTCAATAATATTTTTAATATTAAACCTCAACTTTTCAATGTGCATTTTGCCTGCTTCGAGCTTTGATAAATCCAAAAGGTCGTTGACAAGCCTTAAAATATAATTGGAAGAAGTCCTTAAGTTATCCAAGTAATGTGATTGTTTGTCAGTCAAATCACTTTTTCCCAACAAATCTGAATAGCCGATAACTGCGTTTAGGGGCGATCTTAAATCATGAGTGACTGCTGCCATGATTTGCTCACGGCTTTTTAAAAGTGCTTCGGTAAAGTTTTTTGATGTTTCGAGTTCCTGCCTATATTTTTGACTTCTGTTGGTGTCTTTAAAAATCAAAACCACAAAAACAAAAATGGTGAGCACGCTTACAATACCAACCCCGCCAATGATTAGTGAGGTTTGTTCTATTAATTTTCTTGATTCTTCAACCTGTACAATACTTTTCTGTATTTCTTCCTGTTCTATAGTTGCCCTTAAATCTCGTAATTGATTCGAAATAATCCGGTCGTTTTCGAGCAGTTCATTTTCTTTTTGGTTGATGGAAAACATGATTCTCCGCTCTTGTGTTTCCAAATTGCTAAGCACAAATTTAAGTGCATTGACAAGCGAATCTGCCGTGCGTTGTGTAAGTTCTTCTTCCCTGTTGCGTTTTGAATATTCTATAAGCCCAATTATGGCTTCTCTTGCCGACGGGTGAACGTTTCTTAGCTGATATTCATAATTTTCATCTTCAAAAATATCATCTACTTTTTGAAGGTTTTCAATCACCCTGCTGTAGTAACTTTCAGTGGTGGCTTCTGTTCTAAGGGCAAGTAATTCTTCAAGGTTAGTTGTTTTTTGATTTAATAACGATTTGATGCTGTCCAACTCAACATTCATTTCCAAATCATCAGAAAGCACTTTCAGGCTGTCAACAATAACACTTATCGTATCTATATGGCTTCTATACCTGGGCAGCTCACTAACATTTTGATTTTGTATGATATCCCGGCTGATTCCTTCTGCGACAAAAAGGTTTGTCGCTGCTTCACTGACCAAAAACAACTTGGTGTTGTTTAAATTTCCTTTCTCGGCTGTTTCAGATATTGTTACAATCTGACCATATATAAACCAAACAGCAAACAAGGCAAGAGCTGTAATCAGCAAATAACCAAAAATAACTTTAATGGTGATGGACCGTTTGGTATTTTTCATTATCAGTGGAAAACCATAAATTTAATAATGCCCGAGATAAAACCCCTTAAAGTTTTTATAAATTAAAAAAAGAAAACGTAACTTTGCCCCATCTCAAAGGGGTGCTGATAAGAGTGGTGAGTTTTTAGTAAATAGATGTGAGTTGAAATACAACTTTTAACCAATAACCATTAACTAATAACCAACTACTAAATCGGCTGAGATTATACCCAATGAACCTGGGCAGGTAATGCTGCCAAGGGACAGAAGCAAAGTGCTTCAACTGTGTGTGAACCCCCTTATAATTCGGCTCGAGCGTTTTATCAAGGGTTTTTTTATGCAGTTTTTTTTAACCTAAATACTAATTCAAAGAATAATCGCCCCTTTTATTCGTAATCCTCCCTCTAAAACTCCGCTTATTAGTGGAATGGGGAATAAAAAATATTTACGAATGAAAACTTTATTCACATCCCCACACATCCCGATAACTATCGGGAGGGAATCTCATCAACAAACCTCCTTATTAAGGAATTCCTTTTTAATCGCTTGTTTAACCCTTTTAACTGTCAGCCCGCTTCTTGCGCAACAGGAAAACGACACCCTTATTAAACCCCAACTTCTTGACGAAGTATTGGTCAGGTCAGTTAGGGTTGACGCTGATTCACCCATTACTCACTCCAATCTTGACAAAGAAGATCTGGAGAAACGCAACTTAGGGCAGGACATCCCCATGTTACTCAACTACCTGCCCTCTGTTGTGAGTACCAGCGATGCGGGTGCCGGTGTGGGTTATACTTACATCCGGGTGCGCGGTAGTGATGCTTCACGCGTAAATGTGACCCTTAACGGAATTCCGTTTAATGACTCTGAAAGCCAGGGAACATTTTGGGTCAACTTGCCCGACTTTGCTTCCTCAATAGAAAACCTACAATTGCAGCGAGGCGTGGGAACATCCACCAACGGTTCAGGGGCTTTTGGCGCCAGCTTAAACCTGCTTACTGATGCGGTTTCAAAAGAAGCCGGAGGCGAAATTTCAAACAGTTACGGGAGTTTCAACACCCGCAGGCACAATGTGAAATTCACCACAGGACTACTCAACGACCATGTCGAAATTGCCGGAAGACTTTCAGCTATTGCGTCAGATGGGTATATCGACAGGGCTTCGTCTGACCTGAAATCCTATTTCCTTCAAGGCTCTTATGTAGATGACAACACCCTGATCAAAGCCATTACCTTTGGTGGACACGAGGTGACCTACCAAAGCTGGTTTGGCATTGATGCCGAAACTCTTGAAACCGACCGTACTTTCAATCCTGCAGGTATGTATTTTGATGCCAACGGGAATATGAAATTTTATGACAACGAGGTGGACGACTACAAACAAGACCATTACCAATTGCACTGGAACCAACGCTGGAACAACTTCTGGTCAACGACCATTGGATTGAATTATACTTACGGGAGGGGCTTTTTTGAACAATACCGTGATAATGACCGCTTCTCGACCTATGGCCTGGAACCCATAGTCGTTGAAGGCGACACCATCAACCGTATGGACCTTATCCGTCGTCGCTGGCTGGACAATGATTACTATGTCGTCAATGCCAACGCCACTTACAAAAAAGACAATCTGGAGTTAACCTCCGGCGTGTTTTACAGTTTGTATGAAGGTGACCACTTTGGCGAAATCATCTGGGCTCAGTATGCTGCCGGTTCTGAAATCAGGGACAACTATTACTTTAGCGATGCGACCAAACGCGAGTTTACGGTGTTTTCAAAAGCCACTTATAAAATAAATAACCAATGGCAAGCATACGGCGATTTACAAGGCCGATTTATCAACTACCAAACCGGTGGGGTTACATCAGATATTACATCAATTGATGTGGACGAAAGCTTCAGTTTCTTCAACCCCAAAGCCGGACTAAGCTATCAACTCAACCCTGCAAACCAGTTTTATTTGTCTTACGGAAGAGCGCACCGCGAACCCACCCGCAACGATTTTGAAGAAGGCATCAACACCCCTGAAAAACTGGACGACTTAGAACTGGGATGGCGCTTCACTTCCGAAAAGGTAAGTGTAAGCACCAACCTGTTTTATATGGACTACAAAGACCAGTTGGTACTTTCAGGCGAGTTGAATGATGTGGGTGCGCCATTGCGAACCACTAGTGGAGAAAGCTACCGTATGGGAATTGAAATAGAAGCAGACATCCGTTTGGCAAACCAACTGCGTTGGATGCCCAATTTCGCTTTTAGCCAAAACAAAAACCGCAATTTTGTGGCTTCCATCGATGGCGAATTGGTCAACCTGGGAACGACAAACATTTCATTTTCACCCAATGTGGTGGCCAACAGCATGCTGATTTTTCAGCCCTTTGAAAACTTTCAGGTAAGTTGGTTGGCCAAGTTTGTGGGCGAGCAGTATATGGGTAATATTGACAGCGAAGCCTCCAAACTGGACAGTTTTTTTATCAACGACTTCAACATCGTCTATGAATTTAAAAACGTCCCGATGTTTTCATCTATTTTACTCAACGGTATGGTCAACAATATTTTTGACGTAAAATATGTGTCAAACGGTTACTTTTTCACCTACGACGACGACTGGACCAATCCCGGAAGTATCACCACCATTGAAGGCGCCGGCTATTACCCACAAGCAGGTGTACACTATTTGGTTGGGATGACTTTGAAGTTTTAATAAATAAGAGGCTGTCTAAAAAGTCGTATTTTGCCACAAAGACACCAAGGCTCTAAGTTGCACTAAGAATTAAGGCTTTATTAATCAATACTTTGTGCTTCTTGGTGTCTTAGTGCCTTCGTGGCATACTTTCGTTCAGCAGCTTTTTAGACAGCCTCTTTAATTTTTTTTTTCGTTAAACATTTAGTTAGTAATCGCAATCACATTACCGATCCTCACGGCGCGATACCGTTGTATCGGGAAACTGCAACTGTTCTTTTTAACTAAAGCAACCCCCTTTCGGGTATATATTCAAAGGGTTTTAAAGGGTTTTTGGAAAAGCGAGCAGAAGCCATAGCTTATCGACAGTTTTTTATACAGCTATTTTATCAATCTTTATTTAACTTCCTGTAATTACTTTGCACAATTAGCATTATAAATATCAATAAGATTTGGAATGGTTGATAACTTTAAATCTTTTTTAATATACTCCATTGCAGGTCCACAATCTGCAAAGTATTGCATCGACCTTCTTTTATATTTAGGCCCCGTACCGGTTCCTGATTTATGTAATATAAAAGGATCTTCATTTCCCTTCTGAACATAATATGAAAATATAGCATTCCCACCTTCAGGCGTAGCCATTAATTTACATGCGCCATCTCTTATTACATAAAACTTTTTGTAACTACGTTTTTCTTTTATGTACTTAACACCTATAAAATTTGATATAACCTTGTTGCCTACAAGTAATTCCCCCTGCATGTGAATTTTATTAATTTCACTAATATTAACAACCCTAGATTTCTCAAGGTATTCCTCTTTTTGTTTCTTATGGCCAATTCCATAAAGGGAAGCTTTTGCTTCAAATTTTTCTATTAAATACCTTAGCTGATCACCCTCAACTACAAGCGTAGCATCAGCCATTTCAAATTTATCTCCATTTTTCATTTCTATCACACCATACTGACTGTAAGCGTTAAAACTTAAAAATACTACTATTAGTGATACATATACTTTAATTAATTTTAATTTTTTCATTTTAGCTATTTGGTTTAGTTTTTATGTTTTCTTGCGATTGTTTGACAGTTTACTAACTCGATGCAACTAATGTCAGTCGTTAAAAATATTTAATTCTTAACCAACTGCCGATTGATGGTCCCCCGATTTGTTGTAATTTTCAACAAATACATCCCGGACCTTAAATGCTCCACATCGAGTGTTGTTTCATTGTTTTGAAACTTCTTTACTTCCTTGCCCTGCAAGTCATATATGATTATTTGCTCAAGTTCAATACCTTCTGTGAGGTGAATATTTAGTGTTTTGTTGGTGGGGTTGGGATACAGGACAACTTGGTTTAGAGGGTTGGAAACATCAGGTATGCTCAGGGGTTCCACAACTGTGGTATGCACCATATTGGTGATGATGGGTGCGTTAAAGTCGAAATAAATAGCGGCATCGCCGAAAATCACATCACCCACTTGCACATTGCTTTTTGGTTTGATTTTATAAGCTATAAAACCGTGGCTTTCAGGTTCATTTGATAAGCTGTCCGGAAGATGGATATTGTCAAACATAAACTCCACTCTGTTCCCGTCTGTTATATTTACATAATAATCGTGGCTGGCACTTATGGGAATGAGCGTGCTCCAGTCCAGTTTGGGATGTAGCGTGTCAAGTATACGTACATTGATAGCACTTGCTGTTCCGGTGTTTTGGAAACGGATAAGGTAGTCCAAATACTCATCGATATCGTCAATGTGCAGCTCTTCGCCCTGCAATACCTGCTTGTCGTTGGGGTCATAAGAGTTAACCACAATTTGTGCTAAATTATAAGTATTGTCATTGGGTG
>NZ_JCBCCK010000216.1:0-1640 GCF_059864935.1 Planktosalinus sp. | reverse complement strand
CGTTTTAACATGCACAGTTGCTGTTCCGGCGGTTCCGGTATAAAGACGAATGGCCGTTGAAGGCGCAAAGGGCTCCCGCCAACTGCTCCAGCTACTTCCCCAGCGAGGGGAGTGACGCACGTTTTCCAATTTAAAAACGAGTAGATTCTCCTTGAGCATTTCAGGAGTCATTTCTTGAAACATCGCTATGTTTGTTTTATAAATCGATCTGCCGTGGGTACCCAAAACCAAATCTTTGGCTTCTGCTTGTACGCGTAAATCATGCACGGCGACATTGGGCAAATTGGACATAAAACGCTCCCAACTTTGACCACGGTTAAATGTAACATAAGCCCCGTTATCGGTTCCCAGATAGAGGATGTTTTCATTGACAGGGTCTTCACGAATCACATTAACCGGCGACAAAGGCAAATTGCCATTGATGTTTTTCCAGGTTTTTCCGTGATCGTCACTTAGATAGACATAGGGTTTAAAATCATCCCAGCGATAGCCGTTTAGTGTGACATACACCCGTTCCTTTTTGTGCTGAGAAGCAATTACCCGCGACACCCATAAATCTGGAGGAAAAGTGTTAGAGACGGTTTCCCAGCTACCGCCGCCATTATGGGTGATGTGTAGCAGACCGTCGTCACTTCCCGCATACAACAACCCAAACTGATACGGCGATTCGTCAATGGAAGTCAAAGTACCATAAGCCACATTCCCCTTTTTTCCGCCTTTGGTCAAATCGGGTGATATGGCGGTATAATCATCCCCTTGGTTCATGGAGCGCATCAATTTGTTTCCACCATAATACAAAATGTCCTGGTTGTGTTTGGAAAGCAGAATGGGCGTTTGCCAATTGAAGCGGTAAGGCACTTCGCCCAACTCGTGTTTGGGCTGGATATCAGTGGTTGTTTTTTCCGCAAGTTCAAGCCTGAAATAATTCCCAAACTGAAAACCGGTATAAACAATATTTGGGTTGCGTTCGTCCACTTCAATATACATCCCGTCGCCACCCATTATTTCTTTATAAGGATAGTCACCGGTATTTTGCCATCGTGTGGAATAGGAATAATTATTGGGTCCCACCCAGACTCCGTTGTCCTGTGAACCCGCATAGACATTGTAAGGTTTTTGGTTGTCCACTTGCAAGGCATACACCTGCATCACGGGAGTAGAGTTTGCTTTGAACCAGCTTTCGCCATCATCAAAAGTAATGTTCACTCCACCATCGTTTCCGTTAATTAAATGTCCCGGTTTGTTGGGGTTAAGCCACAAGGCGTGATGGTCCACATGCACATTGGGGGCATCCATTGATTCAAAGGATTTTCCGCCGTCTTTGGATTTTAAAATGGGTACCCCAAAAATATAAATCGCATCGGGATTGTTTCGCTCTACGCGAATTTCACCAAAGTAATAGCCGTAAGAATAATAGATGTCATCCAGATAATCATCGTGGGTTTTTGTCCAGGTTATACCGCCGTCTGAGGATTTAAAAACCTCAGCACCTATAACCGGTGTATCAAAAAGCATGGCGTTGGCATCTTCAAGGTATTTGGCTAAATCTTCAGGCTTTACAGTACCGCCGCTCACCATTTGTTTGACGTTTTCGGCACGGTATTTTTCCTGAAAATTGTTTTCACGTAAAAAACGGTTTA
>NZ_JCBCCK010000193.1:0-11387 GCF_059864935.1 Planktosalinus sp. | reverse complement strand
TTTCTGCAACAATCAAAGCGACCTCCAAAAACTCTATTGGATATGCGCTATCCTTCACGCAGGTAGCCTGGTCAAACCTTACCACAAAGGCTCTGTTATCACGTTTGTTTCCATTTGCGACATCAAAAACCTGATTAAAGACTGCCTCTTCAATTACGATGGCCAGTACTGGCAAGAGCGCTTTAAAGTCCTCAAAAAACTGGAAGAGGCAGAAGAAAACCTGCGCAGACAGTCGGTCAACCTCAAAAACTACAAAATATTAATGATGAGGTCCTATCAACCACAACTGACATAAAAGAAGGGCGAAAGCCCTTTTTTTCGTCTTTTTCCATTCCAAATCAAATGCCTGTCATATCAAAACCAGAAAAACAATGCAAAACCCTGAAACAAAAACACTTAAAAGCTATTTGCACAAAAGTTGCCATAACTTCGTAGGAAAGGTATTGCTCCCGGCCAAAGCCGTACCAAATCCACATAATTAATTAATAACTTTTAAAAACAATTTGCTATGGGTAAAATTGGAAAAGGGATACTCGGAGGAGTATCAGGAAAAGTGGGTAACGTTGTAGGTGCCAGCTGGAAAGGTATTGACTATATCAGATCCAAGCCTCTACACGTAAAGAACCCCCGAACCGAAGGACAGGTAAAGCAACGAACCAAATTCAATCTCGTATTGAAGTTCTTGCAACCAAATTTAGGTTTCATTCAAGTTGGATATAAGAACTATACCAACAAGAAGTCACAGTTCAACAGCGCGATGTCTTACATCCTAAACAACGCGATTACAGGAACATCACCGCTTGATTATGCAATTGATTACTCACTTGCTCTCTTGAGCCGTGGAATGCTTTCAAGCGCCTTAAACGGTACTACAGATTTGACAACCGCCGGTCAAGTTGATTTTAGTTGGGATGACAACTCAACTGATTCAAACGCCAACGCAACCGACAAATCGATGCTTGTAGTTTTCAACAGCGACAAGACCGAAAGTGTTTACATCACTGAAGGTCCTGACAGATCTACTGGATCAGCTATTGTAAACATTCCTGACTCTTGGTCTGGCGACACTGTAGAGCTTTTTATGGCTTTTATCAATGAAGATGGAACCTTGGTGTCAAACAGTAATTATCTAGGCTCTGGAACAGCTAGTTAATGCTTATGGGTTGATGATAAAAACCGCTCAATTTGGGCGGTTTTTTTTGTTTCAAATCCTTATCTTTGAGAGTATATAATCAACCTTAATTATTCCTTTATTTGTGGTGAAATACCCTTTATTTAAAGCTTTTTGTTGCCCATTTGTTGCCCAAATCACGTAAACCCCAATAAATAAAGGAAAGTTACTGTTTGTATCGGGAAGTAATTCTCCTAAGCTCTATTTTCTTATATAGCTTTTAGAAATTTAACACCATAAAATCATAATTATGCCATTGTAATATATTTTTTAATCGTAATATTGCAATGTATTAAAAATACTATCCAAAAAGCATTTGACATGGGCGTTACAAAAACAGATTTATTCAACAGCACACAAAACGAACTGGCCGCTTTTGCCAAAGTGTTGGCACATCCTGCACGCATAGCCATCATTCAGTTTTTATTGAAATCAGACACCTGCTGCAACACCACTTTGGTCGGTGATTTAGGGCTTGCACAAGCCACCATCAGTCAGCATTTAAAAGAACTCAAAAATGTGGGTATCATTCAGGGTACGGTTGAAGGTGTATCAGTAAACTACTGTATCAATCCCGAAAAATGGAACGAAATCAAAGAAAAATTCACCCAATTATTCGATGGTTTTAATCCGCCAAATTGTTCCATTTGCTAATAACTTATCAATGAAAAATTCTGTTTTCCCAAAAATTGAAGAAACTATAAAATCCTTGGAGGTCGATTCCATTCCGAATGAAAGAAAGGTGATTTTACAATCTCTAACAGACTACATACAAGCCAAAGTACAACTAAATCAAGAGGTTCGATTAAATTTTATTTGCACCCACAATTCCCGAAGAAGTCATTTATCACAGGTATGGGCGCATGTGATGGCTGTTTATTTTGATATTCCAAAGGTATCTACCTATTCAGGAGGAACCGAAACTACAGCTATGTTTCCAACTGTTGGTGAGACATTAAAAACGCAAGGTTTTGAAATTATATCCCTTTCTGAAGGGAACAATCCTGTTTATGCCATAATGTTTGGTGAAAACTCTCAACCTGTCATAGGGTTTTCAAAAACCTTTGACCATCCCTTTAATCCTGTTTCCGGTTTTGCCGCCATTATGACCTGCTCACAGGCCGATGAAGGTTGTCCTTTTATAGCCGGATCCGAAAAACGGATTCCCATTACTTATGACGACCCCAAAGCTTTTGACAACACACCCCAACAAGCCGAAAAATATCGCGAACGCAGTTTACAAATTGCCACAGAACTATTATATGTATTTTCAAAAATCACCAAATAATGAACGCCATTAAAAAGCAAATTCCATTTTTTGAACGCTATCTGAGTTTGTGGGTGGTATTGTGTATCGCAGTAGGAATAGGAATTGGGCAAATTGCCGGTGATGGCATGCAATTTTTGGCTGACCTTGAGGTCTATAAGGTCAACATCCCCATTGCCATTTTAATCTGGTTGATGATTTATCCGATGATGTTACAGATTGATTTCAGTAGTATAAAAAATGCTGGCAAAGCACCCAAAGGACTTTTATTAACATTAGTGGTCAATTGGTTAATCAAACCTTTTACCATGGCCTTTTTTGCGTGGATCTTCTTTGAGCACTTGTACTCTGCCTGGATCGAGCCCGAACTGGCAGGAGAGTACATCGCCGGAGCCATTCTCCTGGGAGTAGCTCCCTGTACTGCTATGGTTTTTGTATGGTCCTACCTCACTGATGGTGACCCCAATTATACATTACTTCAGGTTTCGGTAAATGACCTCATTATTCTTGTGGCTTTTGTTCCGCTGGTAGGTTTGCTATTGGGGATAACTGATGTGACTGTACCTTATGATACCTTGGTCGCTTCAGTATTGATTTTTGTTGTGGTTCCTTTGGTAGCAGGTGTCATCACAAACAAAATACTGGTTAAAAAACGCGGGGAAGATTGGTTTAAAACCATCTTTTTGCCTCGTTTCAAACCCATGAGCATATTAGCACTATTACTTACTTTGGTCCTGTTGTTTGCTTTTCAAGGCACCAACATCCTAAATAATCCATTTATTATTTTATTGATTGCTGTTCCATTGATTATTCAATCCTATTTTATTTTCTTCCTTACCTGGTTTGGCGGAAGAAAACTGAAACTCCCTTATGCGATTTGTTCACCTGCGGCTATGATTGGCACCAGCAATTTCTTTGAACTGGCAGTGGCAGTGGCTATTGCCCTTTTTGGACTTCAAAGTCCGGCAGCACTTGTAACGGTTGTGGGCGTTTTAGTGGAAGTTCCTGTCATGTTGAGTTTGGTGGCTTTGGCCAATAAGTGGAGGTACTAACGTGTGAATTGATCCTATCAAAAACCGAATACAACCACTTTAAAATCGTATTTTTGTAATTCTATTTCATTTCGTTTAAGTCAAACTATCGCGTCTTGAAAATTACACCTTATAACGAAACATCAATATGATTGACAAACAGCATATCATCAACCGCTTTATTTCTTACGTAACCATAAACACTGAAAGTAATCCGGAAAGTAACTCCACGCCTAGTTCAAAAAATCAATGGGATTTGGCTAAAAAGCTAGTCGAAGAATTGAAAGCCATTGGGATGAGTGATGTAACCATCGATGAAAATGCCTATGTCATGGCATCACTTCCCTCAAACATTGACAAAGAAGTACCGGTCATTGGGTTTGTATCACATTTTGACACTTCGCCGGATTTTAGCGGAGCCAATATAAAACCACAAATCATTGACAACTACAACGGAGAAGACATCGTTTTAAACGAAAAAGAAAACACCATCCTCTCCCCATCTTACTTTGAAGATTTGCTACAATACAAAGGACAAACGCTTATCACTACAGATGGTACCACATTGCTGGGCGCTGATGATAAGGCCGGTATTTGTGAAATTGTTTCTGCCATGGAATATCTCATTCAACACCCCGAAATTAAACACGGAAAAATACGCATTTGCTTTACCCCTGATGAAGAAATAGGTCGTGGAGCTCATAAATTTGATGTTGAAAAATTTGGAGCCGATTGGGCGTACACTATGGACGGAAGTCAAATAGGCGAACTCGAGTTTGAAAACTTCAATGCTGCAAAAGCAATCGTTACTGTAAAAGGAATAAGTGTACACCCCGGCTATGCCAAAGGGAAAATGGTCAATAGCATGTACATTGCTACTGATTTTATAAATTCATTCTCCCGAATGGAAACTCCTGAACATACTGAAGGAAGGGAAGGTTTTTTCCACTTAAGTTCTGTAAATGGTGAAGTTGACAAAACGGTTCTTGAATACATCATCAGAGACCATGACAGCGAAAAGTTTGAAGCCAGGAAAGGGTTCTTTAATAAATTAACAACAGAACTGAATTCGCAATATGCCAATGATTGTATTACTGTTGAGATTAAAGACCAGTATTTCAATATGCGTGAAAAAATTGAGCCGGTGATGCATATAGTCGATATTGCTGAAGAAGCCATTAAGCTAGCAGGTATTACCCCTATTATCAAACCCATCAGAGGTGGAACTGACGGCTCACAACTCAGCTATAAAGGTCTGCCATGTCCCAATATTTTTGCGGGTGGACACAATTTTCACGGACCTTATGAATACATCCCCGTTGAGAGCATGCAAAAAGCGGTTGAAGTGATTGTCAACATTGCAAAATTGCAGGCTGAAAAATTCTAAGCTTTTTACATTAAAACCCTTTACTTATTTAGAATATTCCATCACTTTAAAAATGTGGAGTATATGTGGAAACAAGGCATCCATACTCTCTTCTGCACCTCTTGTAGAGCCGGGCATCGCGAGTATCAAGCTGTTACCAATCATACCGGCCACACTTCTGGAAAGCATGGCATAAGGCATCCTGTCCTGACCGTAGTTGCGCATCGCTTCAGCTATACCCGGTATTTCCCTTTCGAGCAATGGTTTGATGGCTTCAGGGGTGACATCTCTTTTTGAGAGTCCGGTGCCTCCGGTAACGACAATAAGATTTATACCATTCTCCTGATGTTCTTTTACTTGCTGTTGTATGTCTTCAACCTCATCGGGAATGATGTTGTATGCCCTTATCTCTACACCGCAGGCTTCGAGTTTTCTGATAATGGCTTTGCCTGCAAAGTCTTCTTTTTTGCCCGCTGAAATACTGTCAGAGCAAACAATCACAACTGCATGGACAGGCTTGTCCATTTTATCACTAAAATGGGATTTGCCTCCTTTTTTGGAAAGTAATCTGATGTCAGTAATTTCTATCTCTTTGTCAATGGGTTTGAGCATATCATACATCGTCACCGCAGCCACTGAAACCCCGTGAATGGCTTCCACCTCCACACCGGTTTTGTAAATGGTTTGTACCTCTACCTCTATACGGATTGAGTTTTCATTCAGCTCAAAATTAAAAGCGGTCTTTTCAATGGGCAACGGGTGACAATCGGGTATGGCGTTGCTGGTGTTTTTAACGGCAAACAAACCCGCTATTCTGGCAGCTTCAAGCACATTGCCTTTAGGCACCTTGTTATTCTTAATTGCACGTATTGTATCCGGATTGCTGACTTTTACAACTGCTTGCGCGAAAGCTGTGCGCAGTGTACTGATTTTATGAGTAATATCTACCATTAGCTGATTTTTAACTTCATTATACTGTGTTTTGTTTCCAGGCGTGTGTGTCATTTTCAAATAGTTCTTTTCCCCACACGGCCACTTCTTTTTTAATGCGTTCTACAATGTAATTACACGCATCCTGCGCTTCTTTGCGGTGTTTGGATGATGTAAAAACAAACAAACACATTTCGCCACAAGGCACCACACCCAGGCTATGATAAATGTGCATACACACCAATTCAAATTTTTCAAAAGCCGCTTCCCGTATTTCGTGGAACTTGTCTTCTGCCAGTTCCCGGTAGGTAGTGTATTCAATAGCCTTTACTGTTTGTCCGTCAATTTGATCTGCTCTCACCTGTCCCAAAAAAATGCTGTGTGCTCCAATGTTGGTTTTTACACTGTGATGGGCGATGGATTGCGCAATAAATTCCGGACTAATGGGTCCTTCAATAAATACTTTTTTCTTTTTGTGAGTGCTCATTGGTTTTATTTTTGAATTCGTTCCACGCCACAACGCCTCCTTTTAAACTGAAGTAATTGTGATTAATATACTTACTATTTAAAATTTCAATTGCTTTTAAACTTCTCTTCCCAGTTTGGCATACCAATACTACATCCTTTTCAAGTTTTTTAGTTTCAAATAATTGCTCCAATTGTGGAAAAGGCATTTTTAAAACATTAAGATCTTGGGCTTCAGGGAGTTCATCTGTGTTTCGAACATCGATAATTGATGCTTTATCTCTTATCATTTTTACTAAAATTTCTGGAGTGATTTCGTATGTTAATTGTTTTATGCAAAACAGCTCATAATCATATTTTTTGAACTCCTCCAGGTTTTGCGGCATCTTATTTTGAGATGCTATCTTTTTTGACAGTTTAAAAGTGTAAAAACTACTGTTTAAGGCGTTATAAACCATCAGTTTATTTTTTAATACTTCTCCAATTCCTGTGATAATTTTAATGGTTTCTGTGGCTTGTAAAACTCCCATAATTCCAGGCAAAACCCCCAACACACCGGCTTCATTACAGGAAATGCTGAGAGCGGCATCTACAGGATTGGGAAATAAATTGCGGTAGTTGATGCTTTTCTCTTCCTCTTGGGTTTTAAAATTAAAAACAGCCACTTGTCCTTCATATTTATATACCGCTGCATAGACCAAAGGTTTGTTGAGTAATACACAGGCATCATTTATAAGGTAGCGGGCTTCAAAGTTATCTGTGCAGTCCAGCACCACATCATATTGGTTGATGATTTCAATGGCATTTGCTGTGGTTACAGTTTCATCAAAAACATTCAATTTAACTTCAGAATTTAAAGCGGAGAGCTTGGCCGCTGCAGTTGAAGCCTTGGGTTTTGAAAGATCGCTTTCCGAAAATAAAATTTGTCGGTGCAGATTGGTAATGGAAACAGTGTCACTATCTACAATACCAATGGTGCCCACTCCGGCAGCTGTCAAATACTGAAGTGCAGGACAGCCCAGGCCACCGGCACCGATGACCAGCACTTTTGCCTGAGCGAGTTTGGCCTGACCGGATGTGCCAAAGGATTTTAAAATCATCTGGCGCTGATATCTGTTTTCAAAGTTTTCTTGACTCATGGTACTCAATTTTAGCCGCCTGAAAATGGAGGCAGCAAAGCGACTTCATCGCCATCTTCTAATTTGTGATTGCCGTTTATGATATTCTTATTCACCGAAATACTATATGGAATCGTATTCATTTCGGGATATAAATCAGAAAGTTTACTTTTCAATGTTTCTGTATCCTGAACATCAGAAAGTGTAAAACTTTCTTTTCCAATGACTTCCTCTATTTGGCCAAATGCCATTATGCTGATTTCCATTTTTACTAAGTTATATAAATTTTAAAACATCGACCAAAGTTCCTTTTTTAAAGAACTCTTTATTTTCTTCCAATTCCACCAAACAATCGGCTACGGCAAACGAATTAAGCATATAACTCAATTGACTGCTTAAAATTTCAACGCCGGTTTGTGTGGTTTTTCCGTTTAAGAAATAAGTAAGGCCCGGTTTTTTGGGATATTCTTTATCCAGCGGTAGTTGTATTTTCTTAACCAAATCGCGCTTCATAAAAAGCCCAATGGCCGTTTGAATGTAATAGTAAAAGCTACTCATTACCGCTGCCGGGTTTCCGGGTAAACCAAAGACTATTCCTTTTGAATGGGTTCCAAAATAAATGGGTTTACCGGGTTTTTGTTTGATTTTGTGAAACACTTTTTTTACACCACACTTATGAAGACATTCCGGCACCAAATCATATTCACCCACTGAAACGCCTCCGGTCAGGATTAAAATATCAAAATACATCATTTTTTTGATGGAATTGACCAATTCTTCTTCTTTGTCATCGACTGTCAGGATGGATGCTGTTTCAATGTGTAAATTTCGTAATGCAGCTTGTAGTCCTATTCCGTTTGATTCATAAATCTGGCCTTTTTCAAGGGTTTGCCCCGGTTTGACCAATTCCTTACCGGTAAGGATGATGCCCACTGTTGGTTTTTTAAAAACTTTTATTTTTTCAATGCCCATTCCTGCCAAGTAGGAAATGGCAGCGGGTGTTATGAGGTGGTCTTTTGGTATGGCCAGGTCACCCTTTTTGGATTGAGAGCCTTGAGGTCTTATGTTTAAATCAGACTGAATTTTGGGGTCAGTAATGATGAGTAAATTATCTTTCCGTTCCGTTTTTTCCTGCATTATAACCGTATCTGCACCTTCAGGAATGGGAGCCCCGGTAAAAATGCGACTCGCTTCCTGTGTTTTTAATATATAATCGGATTTTGTCCCGGCCTGAATTTCACCAACTATTTTTAGCGGTGAAGTTTTATCCCAAAGTTCATAAGAAAAAGCATACCCATCCATCGCTGAGTTATCAAAAGGCGGTGTATCTATGGGGGCCACTATAGTTTCTGCTGCCACACAACCCAGGGCATCCATTAAAGATACTTCACCACTATTTGAGTGAATGGCATGTTGTTTTATTAGCCGGATTGCTTCAGAAACCGAAATCATAGTTTTGTTTTGTTTTTATAAAACATCAAATCTTAACCGCCAATTTTGATCATACTTCTGTTGTCAATCTTTTGAGTATCAATTTTTTTGAAGTCGCCTTCAAATTGTCCTCCTAATTTTTTGGCTTTACTTAAGATGTTCATTTGAATAATCGGAGTGATGTCTTCTCCTTTTCGTAAAGCTCCCAGAATATCAGCTTCCCCCTTGGAAAATAAACAATTTTTCATTTTCCCGTCAGCCGTGAGGCGCATTCTGTTACAGGTATTGCAGAACGGTTGTGACATAGTGCTGATAACAGCAAAGGTTCCTTCATGACCCAGCGGTTTGAATTTTTTGGCTGTATCATTGAACTTGTCTTTCATTTTTACAAAACTGAATTCTTTTGAAATGACATCCAACATTTCATCAAAAGTAAACACCGACTCCTTGTTCCATTGGTTTTTATCAAACGGCATAAACTCAATAAACCGCACGTGAATGGGTTTGTGTTTGGTCCACTCGACAAATTTTAGGATTTCATCATCATTGACACCTTTCATCACCACCATATTGATTTTGACATGAAAATCATTCTCCAGCAACAAATTGATGTTGTTCATCACTTGGTCAAACTTATCCCGTTTGGTTATGGATTTAAATTTTTCGCGATTAAGCGTGTCTAAGCTAATATTCAGTGAGTTTAATCCTGTTTCTTTAAATAGCGCTATAAATTTATTTACTTTATCGCCATTGGTTGTGATTGCCAGGGAAACCGGAAACTTCGCCAGTTTCAAAAGTATCGTTTCAAAATCTTTTCGCAAAAGGGGCTCTCCCCCGGTAAGGCGTATTTTTTTAACACCTAATTTTACAAATGTTTCTGCTATGGTTTCAATTTCATTGGCGCTCATCAAACGGGAAGAAGGCATAAAAGTAACCTCTTCGTGGGGTATGCAATAGTGACAACGAAAATTACATACGTCTGTCAGCGAGATTCTTAAATAGTCGTGATTTCTTTCAAAAGAGTCAACAAGCATACTATTGGTTTATGATTAAAAAGGACTAAATTAGATTACTTATTTTAAGCTATCTCATTTAGATTTGCTTTCTGCTAAATTTAATTTTTTTTAGTCAATTTGTAAAGGATTTCCTGAAATTAAATTTAATATCAATGGTTTAAAAACAAGGAAACAATTATAAAAAATACTTACATCAACAGATCTATGAATTCAAACGAAAAATTATATGGTTTAGTTCTCACAGGTGGCAAAAGCTCCAGAATGGGTATTGATAAATCCATGATTGAATATCACGGAATGCCTCAAAGGGAGTATTTAATTTCGCTATTAAAGGAAGTGTGTGATGATGTATTTTTAAGTGTCCACACCAAGCAGGATACAATCGCACTTGAAGATGCTAAAACGATTGTTGACAACAACACTTATCTGGGCCCTTTCAACGGATTGCACAGTGCTCATATTGAACATAATAAAGTAGCTTGGTTAGTCATTGCATGTGATATGCCTTTTTTGGATTTAGATGCCTTGATGTATTTAAAAAACAACAGAAACAAGCAAAAATCAGCAACAGCCTACTGTAAATCTGATTCAGAATTCCCTGAACCCCTTTGTGCAATCTGGGAAAGCAAAGCTTTTCAAAAAGCAGATGTATTTTTCACTAAGGGTGAAGGGGCCAGTCCGTCGAAATTCCTACAAACAATCGACATTGAATGTGTTTCTCCTAAAGATGATAGTGTTTTGATAAATGTAAATACTCTGGAGGAATATGAAACAGCTAAAAAGATGATTGATTCAAAATAACTCAAACAATTGAATCCAATACTTTATGGAAATTGATTTTTTACATTTTTTGATGCTAAGTGTTGGATTTTTTATCATTGCAACGCTCTATTCGTCTGTTGGTTTTGGGGGTGGGTCAAGCTATCTCGCCTTATTGGCACTTCTAATTATTGATTTTTTCACAATCAGAAGCATTGCGTTAGTTTGCAATATAGTTGTTGTTTCAAGTAGTTGTTTCACCTATTACAAAAAGGGTCTTTTTGATTTTCAAAAGTTTATGCCCTTTGTCATAACCGGCATTCCTTTGAGTTTTCTGGGTGCTTCTGTGAGATTGACTGAAGCTGTGTTTTTTTTGATTTTAGGAATTTCACTTGTATTTGCAGCACTAGCATTGATTGTCCAAACAAAACTACTTCAAAATAAAGAAGTAAAATCAAAAAAGTATCCGGTGTTCATTCTTTATGCCATCGGTGGAGTGATTGGTTTTTTTGCCGGAATGGTGGGAATAGGTGGTGGTATTTTTCTGGCACCATTACTGCTTTTCCTGCGATGGGACAAACCCATTTTGACAGCATCTTTAGTGAGCTTTTTTATTTTGGTAAATTCAATTTCAGGAATTAGTGGTTTGATTGTTCATGGTACTTTTCAAATTCCATTATTGCAAACTGCTATGCTGATGATTATCGTTTTTACCGGAGGAAAACTGGGTAATTATTTGACTTTTAAAAAATTCAATCACAACACATTAAAATTAATTACCGCTATACTGGTTTTATTTGTTGGTATTAGACTCATTTATGAATATGGATTCA